>JAGRHW010000168.1 GCA_020444765.1 Gammaproteobacteria bacterium
TTATACCGCGGTCTCCTCGCATCGCTCCGGCGAGACCGAGGACACGACGATTGCCGATCTGGCGGTTGCCACCAACTGCAAGCAGATCAAGACCGGCTCCATGTCGCGCTCCGACCGCATCGCTAAATACAATCAATTGCTGCGTATCGAGGAGCATCTTGGTTCACGAGCGATCTATGCCGGTAAGGACGCGTTCAAGCAGACGCTTTGAGCGTAATTAATGCAACGCTGGTGGAATCGCCGAAATCGCCTATTGACTCGTCGTCACGGACACCGCTAGCGGTAAAGCTCCTGGTAGCGGTGCTCGTGCTACTGTTTGTGGCGCTGTTTTACCGGCTGCTTTTCGGTGACGGCAGCGTGCAGGAAGTCTGGCAGTTACACCAGCAGGCTGAACAGCAGCGCGCGCTGATCGAAAAACTGCGGGAACGCAATCAAATCCTCGAGGCCGAGGTGCTGGATCTCAAGAAAGGCCTCGATGCGATCGAGGAGCGGGCGAGATCGGAACTCGGCATGATCCGCGATGGCGAGAAGTTCTACCAGTTTATCGATCGGGAGCGCTCGCCGGATGCTGACGTGCCGGCGCTTGACGAACAGCTGACTCCGCCGGGCCAGGTGCCGGTACGATGAGGGCCGATCCGCAAAGGTGCTGGGCTATAGTTCCGGCAGCCGGCAGCGGCAGCCGCATGAATGCCGGTCTGCCCAAGCAATATCTGGAACTGCACGGCCGGACCGTGCTCGCCCGTTCCCTGAGCGTCCTGCTGACCTGCGACAGAATCAACGCCGTTGTGATTGCACTGGCGGAGACTGATCCCTACTGGCCAGAGCTGGCGGAATCACGCGACAGCAGAGTTCACACGGTAATCGGTGCGTCAAGCCGGGCCGGTTCTGTGCTCAATGCGCTGAATTATCTTGATGGCAAGGCGGCCCTTGATGATCTGGTGCTGGTGCATGATGCGGCGCGTCCGTGTCTGCGCGCTGCGGATCTGCAAAAATTGCTGGATGCGGTCGAGGATACGGTCGGCGGTCTGCTGGCGCTACCGGTCCACGATACCATGAAGCGCAGCGACGCCGCCGGTCTGATTCTGGAAACCGTTTCGCGTGAGCATTTATGGCATGCTCAGACACCGCAATGCTTTGCCTTCGGACCTCTGCGGGAAGCACTCGAAACCGCTTTGCACGATGGGCTTGTCATCACCGACGAGGCCTCTGCCATGGAAGCCGCCGGTTATAAGCCGTTGCTGGTTGAGGGCAGCCCCGACAATATCAAGATCACCCGGCCGGCTGATTTGCAACTGGCGAAACTGTATCTGTCGCTGGCCGCAACGGAGCTTGGAGATGACTAATCTCAGAATCGGCAACGGCTATGATGTGCACGCTTTCGAAGCCGGCGATCATGTCGTACTCGGCGGTGTGAAGATTCCTTTTTCATCCGGCCTCAAAGCGCACTCAGACGGCGACGTGGCGATTCATGCCCTGTGTGACGCCTTGCTCGGGGCGGCGGCGCTCGGCGATATCGGTCGGCACTTTCCGGACAATGACGTACAGTACAGCGCCATCGACAGCCGGGTGTTGCTGCGCAGGGTTGCCGGTCTGCTGCAGGAAAGCGGCTTCAGTTGCGTCAATATCGATCTGACGATCATCGCCGAAGCGCCGAAGATGGCACCGCATATCGAGGCCATGCGAAAAAACCTGGCCGATGATCTGGGTCTGTCGCTCGATACCGTCAGCGTCAAAGCGACCACCACGGAAAAACTCGGTTTTACCGGACGCGGCGAGGGAATTGCCGCCAGCGCGGTCGCCTTGCTGGAAAAAAATTCATCGTCCGGACATTGACGGTTACAGACGGATTTCCCCATGTCGTTTAATACAACTATAGGCAAGCACGCATTCGGTCCCTTGATGATCGATATCGAGGGCACGGAGCTGTCCGAAACCGAACGCAGCTGGCTGGCTGATTGGCGGGTAGGCGGGGTGATTCTGTTCACGAGGAATTTTGACTCGCGTGAGCAGATCGCAAATCTTGTCGCTTCGATACGCACTGCCAGTGAATCGCCGCTGTTGATCGCGATTGATCATGAAGGCGGGCGGGTGCAGCGTTTCCGGGACGGTTTCAGCGCGATTCCGCCGATGCGAAAGCTCGGCGAATTGTATGATCGTTCTCCGGCGGAAGCCGAGCAGGCGGCGCGTATCCTTGGCGGCGTACTGGCGGCGGAACTAGCCGCGATAGATATCGACTTCAGTTTTACCCCGGTCGTCGATGTTGATACCGGCAATTCAGGGGTTATCGGTGACCGGGCCTTTCATGGTTCGCCGCAAATAATCTCCAGACTTGCAAAATCATTGATGGAGGGGCTTCATCAGGCCGGCATGGCTGCGGTGGCCAAACATTTTCCGGGACACGGCTTCGTGGCTGCCGACTCGCATCTCGAACTGCCGGTCGACCCGCGAACGCTGGAGGCGATTCGCGAGCAGGACTTATTGCCGTTCCGTGAACTGGCTGAGGCCGGCGTGGAAGGGGTGATGCCCGCGCATGTGGTATATGAAAATATCGATCCCCTGCCGGCCGGTTTTTCGGCATTCTGGATCGGTCGTATCTTACGCCGGGAATGCGGATTCGACGGTGCGGTATTCAGCGACGATCTGAGCATGCAGGGAGCGGTCAGTATGGGGTCATCTTTGCAAAGAGCCAGACTTGCGCTTGAGGCCGGCTGCGACATGCTGCTGGTGTGCAATGATCATTCGGCAGTGGCTGAAATCCTTGAAGGTATTGACGTACAGGCGGATGAGCAGCGCACAGCGCGGTTGGCGAAATTACAACGGCGTGACTCGTCCGGAATAAGCACTTTTCGCGTAAGCGCCGCTCAGGGGTTTGCGGATACAATTTCCGCACTTGCATAAAACGACACGAGAGCTGACAGACATGGCAGATATCGCAATTATCGGAGGCACCGGGCTGACCAATATGCAAGGCCTGACCATTACTTCGAGAGAAATGGTCAAGACGCCGTACGGCTCACCGTCCGGGCCGGTGACCAACGGCATGTTGTTTGGCAAGGAAGTCACCTTCCTCGCGCGCCACGGCCACAATCACATGATTCCGCCGCACAAGATCAATTACCGGGCGAACCTCTGGGCCTTGCATTCGATCGGCGTCAAACGCATTTTCGCCATTGGTGCAGTGGGTGGTATTTCGCCGGACTGCAAGCCCACGAGCATCGTGATCCCCGACCAGATCATCGACTACAGCTATGGTCGCGAGCATACGTTTTATGACTGCAATTCTGATAATCTGGAGCATATCGGTTTCTCCTATCCTTATTCGGAGAAATTGCGCCAGGCCCTGATCGAGGGCGCGAAACAGACCGATGTTGCACTGGTCGAAACGGGGACCTACGGCATCACCCAGGGGCCACGCCTGGAAACCGCGGCCGAGATCAAACGCATGGCACGTGATGGTTGCACGATCGTCGGAATGACCGGCATGCCGGAAGCAGCGCTGGCGAGAGAACTGGGCCTGGAATATGCCGTGCTCACCATGGTGGTAAACTGGGCTGCGGGCCTGGAAGCGCAGGAAATAGACTTCAACGAAGTGCAGGGCTTTATAGAAAAAGGCGCCGAAGAGGTGCGAAAGGTATTGCAAAGTACCTTTGCCAACTGGAACAACCGAGCGCGTGATTGATTTTTCCAGACCGTTTTGTGGCCGGATAAAAAGAGCCGCTTTGGCTTGAATACATTCAAATGAATGCCGGACCGCTTGACAGAAAATTCTCCGTCGCACCAATGATGGATCTGACCGACCGTCATTTCCGTTATCTGTTTCGATTGATTTCTCCACACGCCTTGTTGTATTCCGAGATGCTGACGGCGCCCGCGGTGATTCACGGTGACCGTGAGTACCTGCTGGGTTTCAGCGGGGAGGAGCATCCGCTGGCCTTGCAGCTCGGTGGCAGCGATCCTGTGCAGCTGGTCGAAGCCAGCCGGATCGCCGAGCAGTTCGGGTATGACGAGATCAACCTGAATTGCGGCTGTCCGAGCGACCGGGTGCAGTCGGGCAACTTCGGGGCCTGTCTGATGGCCGATCCGCGGCTGGTTGCCGACTGTCTTGATAAGATGCAGCAGGCGGTTTCGGTTCCGGTAACCGTCAAGTGTCGTATTGGTATCGATCGTCGTGACAGTTTTGACGAGTTGCTGGACTTTGTTCAAGTCTTGTATGAGGCGGGCTGCCGGGTTTTTATTATTCATGCGCGAAAAGCCTGGCTTGACGGCCTGAGTCCGCGTGAAAATCGCGATATTCCACCCTTGCGTTATGATTTTGTCTATCGGATAAAACAGCTTTTCCCTTCGTGCACTATTGTTATCAACGGCGGTATTAAAACCCGTGAGGATGTCGTCACGCACCTGCAGCATGTGGATGGCGTCATGCTCGGTCGTGAAGCTTATTACAACCCCTGGGGGATGGTGGATATCCTCAAGGAGTTTTACGATTATGCGCTGGAAGACCGCAAGCAACTGGTTGAGCAGTATCTTGCGTATATGCTGCGGCAAACCGGACAAGGAGTACCGTTGTCACGCATGACGCGCCATTTGATAGCACTTTACCAGGCGGTACCCGGCGCCCGTGCCTGGCGGCGCTGCCTGAGTGAAAACGTGCGTGATACGACTTCCGTGGAAGCCCTGGTTCGTGAGGCTTTGTCCGCCGTTGAAGACCGGGCGCCGGACAGGGTGGCTTGCCGGTGATCGCTCCGCATGCCCGGTTCGACGCACCGAGTCAGAATCGCAAGGATTTACAGAATCTGCGTAAGCTGTCGCCGTATATCTGGTCGTTCAAGGGCCGGGTGTTCTGGGCCATGGCGTGTCTGCTGATCAGCAAGTTTGCCGTGGTCGGGGTGCCGATGGTCTTGAAAGAGATCATCAATGTCCTCGACGTGCCGGACGATGTACAGTTTATCGCGATACCGGTTTTTCTGGTTGCGGCCTATGGCGGGCTGCGGATCGCCAGCTCCCTGTTCAATGAACTCCGGGATGTCTTGTTTACCCGCGTCAGGTATCACGCCATGCATCGGCTGTCGATGGATGTGCTGTCGCATTTACACAGTCTGTCGCTGCGTTTTCATCTCGACCGGCGCACCGGTGAGGTCAGCCGGGATCTCGAGCGTGGCGCGCGCAGCCTGAGTTCGATTCTCAATTATCTGGTTTTCAATATCATTCCCACGGTTGCCGAATTCGCGCTGGTGGCGGTGATTCTCCTGGGACAATACAACAGCTCGTATGTGCTGATCATCGCTGTGACGGTGGCGGTTTATATCGTCTTCACCTTGCGTTATTCCGGCTGGCGCATGCAGTTCCGCCATGCCATGAACCGGCACGAATCCGCAGCCAGCGGCAGGGCTGTGGACAGCCTGCTGAACTATGAGTCGGTCAAGTACTTCAACAACGAGGCGCTTGAACTTGCCGCTTACGATAAGGATTTGCAAGCCTGGTCACAGGCCGCCGATAAAAGCCAGACCACGATGTCGATTCTCAATTTCGGCCAGGCGACAATCGTTTCTCTCGGTGTGTCGGCAATCATCTATCTCGCCACCAGCGAAGTGTCGAACGGCAGTATAAGTCTCGGTGACCTGGTCATGATCAACGCTCTGATGCTGCAGTTGTTCGTGCCGCTGAACATTCTTGGCATCGTTTATCGCAGTCTGCAGTATTCGCTGGCGGATATGGATCAGGCGATCAAGCTGCTGGAAAAAACGCCGGAAATCCAGGATGCACCCGATGCCATGCCACTGCGTGTCGAGCAACCGACGATCGAATTCCGCCAGGTTTGTTTTTCCTACCATCACGATCGGCCGATTCTGCGGGATGTCAGCTTCAAGGTTAACGCCGGTGAAAAAGTCGCCGTGGTCGGGCCGTCAGGGGCGGGTAAATCGACGATTGCGCGTCTGCTGTTCCGTTTTTACGATCCGGATTCGGGGCAGGTGCTAGTCGATGGGCAGGATGTTAAACGGGTCAGCCAGCACAGTTTGCGCAAAAACCTCGGCGTGGTTCCGCAGGATACGGTGCTGTTCAACGATACCGTCAGATACAACATCGCCTACGCCCGTCCCGACGCGTCGCTTGAGGAAATCCGCCAGGCCGCGAAGGATGCCAGTCTCGACGGCTTTATCGATTCGCTGCCCGACGGTTATGAAACCGTAGTCGGTGAGCGCGGGCTGAAGCTCTCAGGCGGTGAAAAACAGCGTATGGCGATAGCCCGGGTCATTCTCAAAAATCCGCCGATCATGGTGTTCGATGAGGCGACATCGAGTCTCGATACGCGCTCTGAGCAGGCGATCCTGCAAACCCTCAATACAACCGCCAATCGCACGACGACGCTGGTGATTGCCCATCGTTTATCAACGATCGTCGATGCGGACCGGATTATCGTGCTGGACGGCGGTCGTATCGCCGAGACCGGCAGTCACGAACAGCTGCTGGAAAAAGACGGCCTTTACGCGCAGCTCTGGCGGCTGCAGAAAAACGAGAAACCACCGGCCGCCGGCGGATCGCTGGAAGACAGAACTGCCGGACCGGATGAGGACGGCTGAGTAATCCCAATGGGTGGCTTGTGGAGATAGCGGGGATTGGTTAGCCTTCTCGGCCATTGAGTTTTCAGGAGGGCCAGGCCTTGGACCAGAATATAGGCGGCTGCGGCAGCAGCGAACCTTTTGCCTTACGGGTCACCGACAGCAGCATGGAGCCGGAGTTTGATAACGGCGCGATCATTATTATCGATCCCGCCGGGGTGATAGAAGACGGTTGTTACGTGCTGGCGACTGTCGATGGCGAATACATCTTCCGCCAGTTACGGATCAATGACGGGGCCTGGAGCCTGCACGCCCTGGAAGCCGGCCACCCGGTGCTGGAGATCGAAGGGATCAATGCAGTTGACGGGGTTATCGTGCAAAGGGCCGGCACCAAACGCAGTTATCACAAGCATTACACCTGACAAGGTGTATGACTGATCAGGCCGGGGTTTTTTGCTCCGGACGCAGTCTGGTGGTGAAATATTCGTCGCCGTCTTCGGTGCTTACCGATTGCCCCTCGCCATCGACCAGCGGCTGTTCATAGTCGTTCCAGCCACGAACACCGGTTTTCAGCGATTTTACGTCTTTATAGCCAAGCAGCGTGAGGGTCTCGGCGGCCAGTACGCTGCGGTTGCCGGAGCGGCAAATGACGATGATTTCCCGCTCCCGCGCCTTGACCAGGTCGGGCTCAGTTTCGTCGAAATCGTAGTCACAGGCCGCTTCCAGCACGCCTCTCGGCACATTCAGTGAACCAGGTATATGCATGGCGTTGAATTCGCCAGGTTCGCGAATGTCGAGCAGCAAGGGCTCGGCATCGGTTTCCAGGAGTTCTTCGAGGTCCCAGGGCATCAGTTCGCGGACGCCGTTTGCCAGTGCTTTCTTGACCAGCGAGTTATAGCTTTCTCTGTCTTGCATGAAGTTTACAGGTTGTTTTGCTGATTGTTGGCGCGCATGCCATGTTCGACGGCCATGA
>JAGRHW010000169.1 GCA_020444765.1 Gammaproteobacteria bacterium
AAATCCCGCTCCGCCGTTGCCCGTGCGGAGCGGGATGATCAAGCGCCTTAGTCTTTCAGGCGGTAATCGTCGTGACAGCTCTTGCAGCTGCCACCGAGATCTTTCATCGCAGCTTTGACGCCGTCCAGAGAACCGGCGTTGGCTGCCATGGCTGTGGCCGCTTCAGCCATTTTCTGGCTGTACTCGCCGACTTTGGAACCGGCTTCCCAAATGGCGGCTTTGGCCTTGCTGTCGACAGCGTCGCTGTCCGAGCCTTGCGGCCACAGACCGCCGTTTTTCATTGTGGCAACAGACTGGATGTTATCGGCTGCCATCTGCGCCGCTTCGGCATCGAAGTCCATCTGGCCTTTGGCCATGGCGCCAAGAATGCCGATATTATATTTGTAAACATTCATCAGCCCTTGGCGTGCCTTGATTTCAGTTTCAAACGGGTCGTCAGCCAGAGCCACGATCGATACGCCGGCCAGTACTGCGGCTATCGTTGCAGTGCGAATAAATCCCATGAACTATCTCCGTCAATTAAGTGTATGTGTGACGGTATTTAAACAACAGAGTTGACCCTGGTCAATTGCAAAAAAATCACCGGGAATTACTAAGAAGAATGGTGGTCCCGGTTCGCTGAACGTGCTCGCATCCTGGTTGGTGGTATTTTACCAAGCGTCATGCCGGGGGAGCAGATCACAGTTTGGCCTTGCCGGCTATGCCATACTTGCTGGTATGAACGGCTCAATGTTTCTAATTCTCGGTGTGCTGGCTTGCCTGCATCTTCTGATGGGCTGCAAGCTCAAGCTCTGGAGCTTCAATACCAGTGTTGCCGTGACCTTTGCGCTGGTGGTCACGCCGATTGCCATTTTGCAATCGTTCTGAAGCCGGCGATTATCCGGCGTAAGTCCAATACAAGCCCGATGCCGGTCCAGACTCAAATCCGTACTTAATTCCCGGCAGCTACTTCCCGTTCGCCGAAAACATGGCAAGAGATGGCCGTGAGGCTGTATAATTTCTGCCTTTTTTCAGTGCGGAAGACACCATGCAGGCACTCTCGATCAAGGGCCTTACCAAACAATATAAAAATGGTTTCCAGGCCCTCAAGGGCATAGATCTCAATGTGGAGCAGGGCGATTTTTTTGCGCTGCTGGGGCCTAACGGGGCGGGTAAATCCACGGCGATCGGCGTGATTACCGGGCTGGTGAATAAAACTTCCGGCAGTGTCAGCGTTTTCGGTCATGATCTGGATACCGATGTCGTACAGGCCAAAAGGCACATCGGTCTGGTTCCGCAGGAGTTCAATTTCAACGTCTTCGAACCGATCCGTGAGGTCATTATCAACCAGGCGGGTTATTACGGTATCAGCCGGATCGAGGCGCGCCGACGCAGCGAACATTTTCTCAAACAACTGGATCTGTGGGACAAACGTCACGATAGCGCCAGGCAATTATCCGGTGGTATGAAGCGGCGTCTGATGATCGCCCGCGCGCTGGTGCATTATCCGAAGCTGCTGATTCTCGATGAACCTACCGCCGGTGTCGATATCGAGATTCGCCGTTCGATGTGGGACTTCCTGACGCGGATCAACGAGCAGGACGGTATTACGATCATTCTCACCACCCATTATCTGGAAGAGGCCGAGTCGCTGTGCCGCAATGTTGCGATCATCAACCGCGGCGAGATTGTCGAACACGGCCGGGTCAGTGATCTGCTGAGCCGTGCGATGGTCGAGACCTTTGTCCTCGATATCGTTTCGGATGACCACAAAAATCTCGATTTGCCCGATTATAAAATCAACGCTTATACCGACGGACAGCTTGAGGTGGAAGTGGAAAAAAACAAAAGTCTCAACAATCTGTTTAATGAACTGTCGGCAAAAAATATAAAGGTCAAGAGCATGCGTAATAAAACGAATCGTCTCGAGGAGTTTTTCCTCCGCCTGGTGAGGAATCAAGCTTGATGTATCTGCGTGAAAACCTGGTGGCGTTCTGGACCATCGTGGTCAAGGAAGTGTTGCGCTTTATGCGGATCTGGGTGCAGACGATTGTGCCGCCGGCGATTAATTCCCTGTTGTATATGGTGATTTTCGGCACCTTGATCGGTTCGCAGATTGCCGATATGGGCGGTCACCGCTATATCGAATACATCGTGCCGGGCATCATCATGATGACGGTGATCACCAACTCCTACGGCAACGTGGTGTCGTCGTTTTACAGCACGAAATTCCAGCGCAATATCGAGGAGTTGCTGATTTCACCGGTGCACAATATTTTTATTCTCGCCGGTTATGTCGCGGGTGGCGTATTGCGGGGCTTTACCGTCGGTATCGTGGTGGCGCTGGTGTCGATGCTGTTCACGCACCTGTCGATGCATAATTTTTTCCAGACCTTCAGCATCATGTTTCTGACCGCGACCCTGTTTTCAATCGCCGGTTTTATCAACGCGATCTATGCGCGCAGTTTCGATGATATCTCGATTATTCCGAATTTCGTGCTGACGCCGCTGACCTATCTGGGCGGCATTTTTTATTCGATAAAAATGCTGCCGGAATTTTGGCAGAATGTCTCGATGCTGAACCCTGTTTTGTATATGATCAACGGATTCCGTCAGGGTGTATTAGGTACATCGGATATCGATATCGCAGTGTCCTATCTGGTGATTATCGCGTTTATCGGGCTTTTCGGTTTTTGGGCGATGAAATTGCTTAACAATGGCGTCGGTATAAAAGAATAATTTCAAAGGCAGTGGCAAAAACGTGAAGAAAAAATCCAAAAAAGGCAGCATCGCCAAACGGGTGGATAAGCATCTGTTGTATCAGGAGTCGGTGCAGAACACCGATTTCGAGCTGGATTTTATCCGCGACACCTTCCGCACCTTGCGTGGTCGAAAACCGCGTTCGATGCGTGAGGATTTTTCCGGCACCTCGCTGGCGGCCGTCAACTGGGTTGGTCGCAGCCACAAGAATACCTCGGTCGCGGTGGATATAGATCCGGACGTGCTGGCCTGGGGCCGGCAGCACAATGTGTCGACGCTCAACGAAGAACAACAGCAGCGCCTGCAACTGATCGAGGGCGATGTGCTGGATGTCTACAGTCATCAGGTGGACTTTATCCAGGCCTTTAATTTCAGTTACTGGTGTTTTCAGGAACGCCGGCAGATGCTGGATTATTTCAGCCGTTGCCGGGCCAATCTCAAGGAAGACGGTATTTTGTTTCTCGATGCCTACGGCGGTTTCGAGGCTTATAAAACCCAGAAGGAATACCGCGAGGTCGGTGACTTCACCTATATCTGGGAGCAGGCCGAATTCAACGCGGTCACCTGCGAGCAGAAATGCCACATCCATTTCAAGTTTAAGGACGGCTCGAAGCTCAAACGGGCTTTTTCCTACGTCTGGCGGATCTGGGGAGCCAAGGAGTTACGTGAAGTCCTGAGCGATGCCGGCTTTCGCAAAACCACTCTGTATCTGCAGGCCTTCGACGAAGAAACCGACGAGCCGCTCGATGAATATATCCCGACCGATGAAGCCGGCGATTATGCCTGCTGGCTCGGTTATATCGTCGCTGAAAAATAAAGCGTTATCCGGGCGCCGCCGAGTTTTTCGCTGCGCCCCAGTTGCAGTTTTCCTCCATAGGCCGCCATCAGCTCGCTCGATACTGCAAGCCCGAGGCCCTGGCCTTCGACCCGGGTATCGGCGCGTTTACCGCGTTCAAGCAAGTCGTCGGTGATATCGTCCGGGAAGCCGGGCCCGTTGTCATCGATCGTCAGCACAAGAAAATCATGCGCGGGTTTTTCCGTGCTGATGTGCCTGCTCACGCAAATCCGGCTCGCGCCGTATTTGTAGGCGTTTTCCAGCAGATTACCGAAGATTTCCATCAGGTCGGTGCCGTCCATGCGCAGCTTGCAATCATCCTCCAGCGCGATGTCGAGCCTGACCGGGCGCTGTCGATAGACTTTCTGCAGGCTTGACTCCAGACGTTGCAACAAGGGTTTTACCGCCACCGCCGGTCCGAGCGGCCGGGCACCGCTGACCGAGGCGCGGCGGATATGATAGGCGATGATGTCCTTCATGCGACCGCTTTGTTCGGCGATGGTCTGACGATTCGCGCTGTCTATCGATGCATCCTGGGCAAGGTTCTGCATCACGCTGAGCGGAGTTTTCAGACTATGGGCCAAATCGTCGATAACGTTTTTGTAGCGGGTCCGCCGGTTACGCTCACTGTGCAGCAGCGTGTTCAGGCTGTGGGCGACGGGTTTCAGCTCCTGCGGCAAGCGAGTGTCGAGTTGTTCGTCCTTGCCTTGCTGGATGCGCTGCAGACCGCGCGAAATCTTGCCGAGCGGTTTCAGCCCCCACATCAGAACGAACAATTGCAGCAGTAGTAACAGCAGGGCTGAGGTCAGCAGTGTGGTCAGCAGTTTCTGATCGAATACCTTTAATTGCGCCAGGTGTTCATCGGCGCTCGCCAGCAGCAGGATGTTGAATTCCTTTTCGGCCTGCTCGGCATTCGACCAGCTGAAGCCGAAGCGCAGGCTGAAGGCCGGAGTCCCTGTAGCGCTTTCCTGTTGCCGGAAACGCCACTGTCCGGTCAAGACCTGTTGGGTGTTTTCCAGCAGTTGATGATTATCGTCGGAACCCGAGCGCCAGACTTGCCGCCCATCGGCATCGTACAGGCGGGCCGACAGTCCTGACTCGGGCTGTCGCAGCCGGCCGTCCGGCAAGCCGTATTCGTTGATCTGCAGGGTGCCCTGTTGGTCCAGTTCCGCGGCGCCGAGGATGCCGTAGATCAGGCCCTCCATGCGATCGCGTTGCGCCTGTTCTGCACGCGAATGCACCGAGTGTTGTACGGACAGCGCGGTCAGGGCCACAAAGGAGGCCAGCACCAGCACATTGGCCAGCAACAGGCGGGCGGAAATCGAGTTCATCCGCCGGGTTTGTCCGTGTCCTGGTCGCCTTGCGTATTGCCACGCTTCAATGCAAGCCTGTAGCCACGGCCACGCAAGGTCTCGATCGGGTTGAGGGTTTTTTCAGGGTCGAGCTTACTACGCAGGCGCTTGACGAACACCTCCAGAATATTCGGATCACGATCCGTGTCTTCATCGTAGAGATGATCGAGCAGAACGTTTTTCGAGATCACCTGACCGGCATGGATGGCCAGGTACTCCATGACCTTGTATTCGTAGGCGGTCAGTTCGACCACTTTATCCTTGACCGACACCTGCTGCGAGCGGGTGTCGACTTGCAGTTCGCCGAAATGCAGGACCGAGTCCGACCAGCCGCCGCTGCGCCGGAGCAGGGCGCGAATCCGCGCCAGCAGTTCCTCCATATGAAACGGTTTTGCCAGGTAGTCGTCGGCGCCGGATTCCAGCCCCTCGACCTTGTCCTGCCAGGTGTCGCGGGCGGTCAGGATCAGGATCGGGTAATGTTTGTCGCGGGCCCGGGTCTGCTTGATGATCTCCGCGCCGTCCATGCCCGGCAGGCCGAGATCGATGATCGCGATATCGAGCGGCATTTCGGTGGCGAGATAAAGGCCTTCCTGCCCGTCGGCCGCTTCGTCGATGGCGAATCCTTCTTCGCGCAGACGGCCGACGATCTGGCTGCGCAATTCGTTTTCGTCTTCAATTACCAGGGCGCGCATGTTTTTGTTCTCCTGACGGTCGTGAGATTAACGGTCGTGGATCGTAAAAACCCTGACTTTGCCATCGCTGATCAGCTTGACTTCGAAGGAACGGTTGCCGTTTTTATTGTGCTCGGCCACCGACAGAACCTTGCCGCCGCCGTTGCGTTTTTGCGCCTCGCGGATGGCGTCCTGCCGGCTTATCTTGCCGCCTTTGTCCGCCAGAACCGGCTGCACGGCAAGCAATGCGAGCAAGATCGCCGTCACGGTAATTCTGAATGTTTTGCGCAACAGTGCGGACATGATGGCTGGACCGTGGTTTCCCCTGAACTCCTGATTGTAGCAACAACTGCCGGGCTGTAAGTATTATTGTCCGTCACAGTCTAGGCAGGAGCGTCTGAATCCCGGCTGAACTTCAGGAAAAAGCCGTCGGTAAAGCGTGATGGGGCGCTGGTTTCTGATCGGCGGGATTGTCAGTCGACTGGCACGGTCAGCACGATCAGGCCGAAGCGCGGATTATCCAGATAATGAAATTCCCTGCTGCGCATGCGCCGGTCGATTTGCATGCGCGTGCTGCCGGAGCCGTCCGGCTTGATCAGCACCAGGTTGGTTTTCAGATGCAGGTATTTACCGAGCGACAAGGTCACGGTGCCGGAAAGCTGCGCCGACTGAACTGCTTCGGCCTGTGCCGCGCTGATCTCGGTGCCGGGCGTCAGCGCCCGGATCAGGTGATTCTCGGCAACCGCGTTGACCGGCAGATACAGATTGACCGGTTGGCCGAAACTGAGCTTTACCGGTCGTGCCGTTGATTCTGCAAGTCCGGGCTGCTGCCAGCTCAAATGACTGATCACCCGGTAGCGGCCCGAAGACTGTAATTTGCCGGCGATCGACTTCATGCTCGTATTGGCGTCGACGACCCGGAAGCCGGCATTATTCGCCGTGCTCCCGCCAAGCTCGACCGCGTTGCGGCTGAGCGGATAATAAAGGTTGCTCGAATAGTCACTGGCGGCCTCCGGCGTGAGGCTTTCAAAAATGACCAGATCGACGATATAGTCCTTGGCCAGCGCAGGGCTTGCAATAAACAGCGTTGCCAGACAGACGAGAAACAGCTTTTTCAGGGATGAAGATATCATGGGGTCAGGCGGCCTCGGTAGTGGCAAGCGTGGTGAGCATACTCTCGACGAACTCCAGTCGGCTGCCGGCGTCCTGCATATCCTGACTGAAGCGCAAGGTATTTTTGCCGTCGAATTTATAGGTCTGAGGCTTTTTCTGGATCATCGTCAGCAGGCTCATTGTATCGATATTCGGTCTGTCGTTAAACAGGATACGTCCGCCGATCGCGTTGACCTCCAGGCGCTTGATGCCCATCGGTTCACAGCGCAGCTTGCATTCAGTGACATCGAACAGGGTCTTGGCCGGCTCGGGCAGCAGGCCGAAACGGTCGATCAGCTCGACCTTGAGTGCGCGGATATCCTCGCTGTTTTTGGCGCTGGCGATACGCTTGTAGAGCACCAGCCGGTTATGCACGTCGGGTACGTAATCGTCCGGCAGCAGCGCGGGTACGCCAAGTTCGACTTCGGTGGTGTCGGTCAGCGGGGCGTCCAGCTCCGGCAGCTTACCGGATTTCAGTGCCGACACCGCACGTTCCAGCAGTTGCGAATACAGGGTAAAGCCGATTTCCTGGATCTGCCCGCTCTGATCTTCGCCGAGCAGCTCGCCGGCGCCGCGGATTTCCAGATCGTGAGTGGCGAGGGTAAAACCGACGCCGAGATCTTCCAGCGACTCGATGGCGCTGAGGCGTTTTTCGGCATCGGCGGTCAACACGCCTTTCGGCGGCGCGATCAGATACGCGTAGGCTCGGTGGTGAGAACGGCCGACCCGGCCGCGTAACTGGTGCAGCT
>JAGRHW010000016.1 GCA_020444765.1 Gammaproteobacteria bacterium
TAGCCCAATGGTTTCCGATTTAATCAGCGAGGTTTCAGGCCTCAAATCATACACAGCACAGTGGGCTGATCTGGCTGGCAATGCCGCTGAGCCGAACCCGTTTTATGAGCCTTGGGCTTTGATCCCGGCGATCGAGTATCTTGATGCAGACAGGGTCAAGATCCTGTTTGTTTGGTCCGATGAAACCCGCCAACTGTTGCTGGGCGTTTTTCCGCTACAGCTCACGGATCGATACCGGGGGTTGCCGATCAAACGGACGGTGCTCTGGAAGCACGATTACTGCTATCTGTGCACACCCTTGATTCGTAGTGGATATGTACAGGCCACCCTCAAGGCGGGTCTGGAAGCGATGGACAGTCACGGGGAGCTATCATCCTTTGCATTGTTTTCCTGGTTGCCCGCCAAAGGCCCTGTCTCGGAGTGTCTGCAGAGCGACACGTTGCCGGGATGGCAGAACAAAGGGGTCAACCAGCGGTTTAGCAGAGCATTCCTTTCCCTGGATGGTGATTATGAAACTGACTTTCTGTCATCGATCCGGAAAAAACAACGCAAGGAATGGGAGCGCACAAGACGCAGGCTTGAAGAGATGGGCGATGTCGACGTCATTATCGTCGATCAAGCCTGGTCCGAGGAGAGCGTATCCCGGATGCTCGATGAGTTTCTGCAGCTGGAAAACAGTGGTTGGAAGCATGAAGGCGGCACGGCCATGCAATGCAACCCTGACCATGCCAGCTATTTTAAAACCATGATGACCGAAGGCATTCGTCAAGGGCAGGCCTTGCTGGTGCAGATCCGGCTCAATGATGAAATGGTCGCCGCCGTGACGGCTATTATTTCTGCCGGGCGGGACGTTGAGTACACCGTCAAGATGGCGTCCGCGGAGGAACATCAGCAACTTTCCCTGGGTACGCAGGCGATGCTCGAATTGACCAGACATGCCTACACACTCGACGGAGTGACCGCTATTGATTCCTGCGCGGCCGAGGAACATCCCATGATAAACCGGCTGTGGCGCGATAAAAAAGAAATGATCAACCTGAACTCAACCCGAAAGAACAATCCTTTGAATCTGGTCATTCCCATGACCGATCTGGCAATCGCTTTGGCGAAAAAAATGAGTCCACAAACATGACGATATTTACCGACGCGGAACACGCAATCCAGGCGGGATTCCCTGAAAGACACTTCACTATCAAGCACGGCCTCGACAACACGGAGCTGTTTTCCATGGAGCGACTGATCAAATTGGCAGAGAGTCTGCCGGTCGAGCAGATCGAGTGGAATTCCGGTGATGCAGCAGTAAGCCAGGACCCGACCAAGACGCCGGGCAACGGCCTGTCACCGGCTGAAACCATTCGCCAGATAGAAAACCATAAATCCTGGTTGGTTCTGAAAAATATCGAGACAGACCCGGAATACAAGGCGGTGCTGGATAAATGTCTGGATGAAGTTGAGACGATCGCCGGAAAAAAAGTCACCGGGATCTGTGATCGGGCAGGTTATATCTTCGTGTCTTCGCCAGGCGCCGTGACACCTTACCATATGGACCCCGAGCATAATTTTCTGATGCAGATACGCGGTTCCAAAACCATGTATATCTACGATCAGCGTGACCGCGAAGTTCTCAAGGAAGAACAAATAGAAAATACCTATTATGGAGTGGCTCGTCATCGGAACCTGGAATACAAAGAGTCCTTCAAGGAAAAAGAGGAAGCGGTTACCCTGCAGCCCGGCGATGCATTGCATGTCCCCATCCATGCGCCGCATTGGGTGAAAAACGGTGATGCCGTGTCAATTTCCCTGAGTATTACATTCCGCTCCGACCAGTCACATAAAGCCGTTCGCCTTCATGTTTTAAATGCGAGACTGCGTAAACTCGGATTAAAACCGTCAAACGTCGGGTATAAACCAGCGATGGATAGCCTCAAGGACGCGGTGTTTCGCACGGCGTTGGGTACCAAGAAACTTATCAGAGGGTGAGAGTCGGGTTCTTACACGCGTCCCGTTTACTGAAAGTCGTATATATTAATAGCCGATTGTAGCTCTGGCATTTGTACTCCCGTGATGGGTAGTCATTCGGGTAGCTCTTAAACGCTGTCTACTTTCCAATACCGAGTTGTTTCTTGCTGCGCCGCAGATATATCGTGGGCTGGGATGGGAGATGACCGATAGCGGATGAAATCCGGATTGGTTTTTGTATTCAAGTGCAAATAATGACTTGACAGCGGATAAGGTAACTCATTAGTGTGTTATGGCCGAATGTTTTTTCAGCAAGCGGTAAGGTGGTAATTCAGGTCACTGTCGGGACCAGTCTCACTCCCAGCGGCAACGTCGCCGTTGAAAACAAGTTTAGGCAATGGAGCCTGTTATCGCTCGCTTTATGCGAGTCGAGACAGGCTTTTTTTGTGCCTGTCAAATAAAGAGGTGTGTAGATAAAGGCATGGAAGGCCTGTATCAGGAGCAAAGTGCCGGATCTTTGGGCGGCAAGGCTATGTGTTTGTTCCGGCTTGTTATTGATACCTCAGCCTGGTTGGTATGAGGGCGAACCCGGATTACCGGTACTCTTATCGGTAGGGCTTGTGAGATGAATAAAACAGTGATGAAGATAATTGCCGGTGTTATTGATATAAGCATTACATGTATCAGTGTACGGGGCTTGCATATTATCCGATCGAATTGTAAGTGCTCATACAATAGGGGCTGGAGAGGGTAATTTACGCATGAGAAATGAATGGAAAAAATAAATAATCAACCCGGAGACCGACTATGAAAAAGGAAGATTTCCCAAGTACTCTGAAGTTGATTGTCTGAGACATAGCCTATAGCGAGAAGCGAGTTGTACGTGTTGCAAAAATTTCAAGAATGCCCTAACCTTTCACGAAATCGGAGTATCAGGGCCTTTGAGGCGTTTAACTCCATGTGCAGCGAAGCTTCCTTGTCTGACTGACCTGGGGGCTTTTTTTTTGTGTAATCATGTTTGCCGGTACCGATGGAGGTGTTATGCACACTGCAGACAAGGACACGCAGTCATGGCGCGTTGGTGTTCTATTTTCAGAAACAGGTGTTACGGCGGTGATCGAGCGGACCCAGCTCAGGGGGACGATTCTTGCAATAGATGAAATTAATGCAAGCGGTGGTATTAATGGAAAATCAATCGAACCGATATTTTACGATCCGGCCTCTTCTCCCTCCAAATATCGTGCTTTTGCCCAGCAGTTGATAGATGTTGATAAGGTTAACGTGATTTTCGGGTGTTATATGTCAAGCACCCGAAAGGCGGTTTTACCGGTGGTAGAGCGGAAAAATGCCTTGCTGTTTTATCCAACATTATATGAAGGCTTTGAATTCTCCCCGAACGTTATATATACAGGCGCCGCACCCAATCAAAACAGCCTGCAGCTTGCCCACTATCTGATGGATACCTTTGGCAAGCGGTTCTACTTCGTTGGATCAAATTATATTTATCCTTATGAGTCTAACCGGATCATGCATGATCTCGTTCGTCAGGGAGGCGGGGACATTATTGACGAACGTTATCTTGCGCTTGACGCGGTACAGGCTGATTATCTGCCTGTGGTTGAAGACATAAAGGCCTCAAATCCGGATGTGATTTTTTCGACGGTGGTTGGCGGTTCTACCGCGCATTTTTACAGGGCCTATGCGGAGGCCGGTCTGGATCCGGAAAAAATGCCGATTGCCAGCCTGACAACGAGTGAAGCCGAAGTGCGTGATATGGGGGTTGAGGCTGCACGCGGACACTATTCCTCGTCACCGTATTTTGAAACCCTGGACACCGAGGAAAACAGGGTTTTTGTCAGTAGTTACAAAAACAAGTTTGGAGAGCATGAGCCAATAACGGCAAGCGCTGAAGCTGCTTATTTCCAAGTGCATCTTTTTGCTGATGGATTGAGACGCTGTGGCAATACTGCAACTGAGAAACTACGTGACGGACTGATGGGGAGTGAGTTTTCTGCACCGCAGGGACGGGTACGGATAGACCCGGATAATGGCCACACATATCTTTGGCCCAAAATTGCGCGCGTTGATGATAACGGTCAGTTTCAGGTGGTTGCCGCAGCGACCGCTCCGGTCAAGCCCGACCCCTACGTTATTTTTCCACGTGCTGATGACTGGAGCCTGCGACAGTTTAAAGTACTTTGAAAATCGGCTTGTCGCTCACTGTAAGCTGACGGTTTTTATTGTTCATTGAGAATAGTTATACCTTGTTTGTTTTAGTGCACCGCGTATAGATAAAATTGGTTTTCGAGTAAATATCCCTGATCCACATCAGACTGAGGTGATATGGAGTACAACGCGAAAGTCAACGAACTGTTGAGAACGCTAAGAACCTTGAGAGTTCTGGTGCTGCACCCGCACGACCGTGAAGGCGAAATCCTAATCGAGCAACTCAATCGTATTGGCTGTCAGGTAGAAACCAGCTGGCCATTGCCGGCCACCTTGCCTCCGACATCCGACATCGTTTTTGTCACTGTCAAGGAAAACGCGCTCGATGAGTTAAGAGACGTTTGTAACGACGACAGACCGTTGATGCCGACCTTGATTGCAATGATTGATTACGAAAGCCCGCTCGTTTTACAAGCCGTAATAGATATAAACGCGGACGCAGTAATGACCAGGCCAATACGCTCGATAGGCGTGCTGACGAATCTTGTCGCAGCACGGCAAGTCTGGCTAAGGGAAAAATATCATCGCGAAAAAGTTTACAAGCTTCAGCGAAAGGTCAAAGGTATACAGAAAATAAGTCAGGCGAAAACCATTTTGATGACGGCAAAACAAATCACGGAAGATGAAGCCTACAAATTAATCAGGGAACGTGCGATGTCAAAACGTGTTACGACTGAAGAGATGGCGGTGTCAATAATTAACGCAAATGAATTGTTGCAATCGATTTAAAGTTCTGTTTAAAATGATTTCCACGAAATAGAGCAATGGCGCTCTAATTTCCAAAAAATGGCAAAGAAGCCCCTACTGAACTTGTGTTCGTGGGGGCTTTTTTTATGCGTGACATATTTTCCGGGGTCGTGACGGAATTTTGTTAAAAAACCTCAAGGCGAAGGAGTTGAAGTAATTATGGCTATGAATAGAAGAACTTTTTTAACGACCGCTGCCGGTGCAGCTGTCACCGCAGGTTTTCCTCATATCTGGATAAAAAACTCAGGCTTGGCTTATGCGGCGGGTGGTGAGATTAAGGTCGGGATACTCTACTCACTGACCGGAACAACTGCGGTCGTAGAACAGTCACTACATAACGCCGCGCTGATGGCAATTGATGAAATTAATGCGGCTGGTGGTATTAATGGAATGAAAATCACCCCGATTATCGAAGATCCGGCATCTGACCCGGCAACTTTTTCCGACAAGGCGCGTAAGCTGGTGGTAGGTGATCGCTGTGTCAGTGTTTTCGGTTCTTATACTTCTTCAAGCCGCAAAGCGGTTCTGCCCGTGGTTGAAAAACGTCGTAATCTTTACTGGTATCCGACTCTTTACGAAGGTCGTGAGTGTTCAAAAAACGTCATTTATACAGGGGCGACACCAAATCAGCAACAAAAAGACTTCATTCCCTGGTTGACTGAAAATTTCGGTAAACGTTTCTTTATGATCGGCTCGAACTATATATATCCGAAAGAGGAAAATAACGTCTGCAAGATTCTCCTTGATAAATTGGGTGGCGAAGTGGTCGGCGAGGAGTATGTACCGCTTGGCCATTCAGAATTCAGCTCCGTGTTGAATAAAATCAGGGAAACCAAACCCGATGTCATCTTTTCAACGGTGGTCGGTGACTCAGTAATCGCATTACACAGACAATACAAGAGCGCAGGTTTTGATCCTGAAAAAATGCCAATGGCGAGTCTGACCACGTCGGAAGTCGAGATTGCGGCAATGGGCGGGGAATACGGTGCAGGGCATTTCACCTCGGCGCCTTATTTCATGAACCACGACTCTCCCGAAAACCAGAAGTTCGTGGAAAGCTACAAAAGCCGTTACGGGGCTGACAGTGTCACTCATTTCGTTTCCGAGCCTGCCTATTTCCAGATGTATCTTTTCAAGAAAGCCGTAGAGAAACTTGGCGCCAGCGATATAAGTCCGGAAAACATCCGTGATGCGGTTGTCGGTGAAGAACTGGCAGCGCCTCAGGGGATGGTCAGTGTTGTGTCTGATAATCTGCATACAAACCTCTGGCCTAAAATTGCCGTTTGCCAGCCAGACGGGCAATTCAAGGTCATCAAGCAATCGACGGAAAGAGTCAGCCCTTTGCCTTACTGGGCATATGAGGGACAAACATGTACTAAGGATGGTCTGGTAGGCGCCTGAGTATTCTCAACACTGATGTTTGACCGGGTACTTGCTCCTGTATTTCTGATAAACCGAATCAGGTTTGGAGCAAGTACCGCTTTAGTGATTACGTGGTCTAGTTATTCAAACAGGTGATGAGTTGATGGATGTTTTTCTTGCACAGTCTTTTGCCGGGCTGAGTATAGCTTCAATTTTATTGTTGATAGCCCTCGGCCTGGCAATTATCTACGGCACCATGGGGGTGATTAATCTCGCACATGGTGAGTTCGTTATGCTGGGTGCGTACGCAACCTGGTTTCTTCAATATTATACGGGTATAGGTCTTATACCAAGTCTTTTGATTGTTTTTCTGGTTGTTGGCTTTATAGGCTGGATAATAGAGCGTGGCATTGTTCGTCATCTTTATAACAGGCCGCTGGATACGATTCTTGCCACCTGGGGGATCGGTATCATCCTGCAGCAACTGGTGCGCATGACGGCAGGTCCTGAGTTGCGTTACGTCGAATTACCAAAAATGCTGAACGGCGGTGTCAGCGTTTTCGGTGTCCATATGTCTCTCTACCGCCTGTTTATTATTTTCGTGACCGGCCTGCTTATCGCGGGTACCTGGTACGTTCTGATGAAAACCGAATTCGGTACCAAACTCAGGGCGGTTACACAGAATCCGGAAATGTCAGAATGTTCCGGTATTAACAGTCAGCGTGTTTATGGCGCTACCTTCGCGCTTGGTGCGGGACTGGCCGGTGTGGCCGGGGCGCTTGTTGCGCCAATAAAAAGCGTTTCACCGGATATGGGGACTAATTTTGTTGTTGATGCGTTTATGGTCGTCGTGGTCGGTGGCATTGGTAGCCTGGCCGGAACTGCAGTTTCCGCGGCATTGCTCGGCGAGGTAACAGCCGGTTTTGCCTATCTCCTCAATGACACGCTTGCCAAAGCGATTGTATTCATCGCCGTGGTCATTCTAATCCGGTTCAGACCGCAAGGTTTGTTCGCGCAAAAATTCAGAAAGTAGGTTGGTTACTCCATGAAAGCAGAAACTTTGCGAACTCTGGCCGGTTATATCATATTTTCATTGATCATTCTGGCCGTACCATTTGTTATCGAAGACGCGTTTACGCTGAATAAATATTCACGCTACCTGACGCTCGGTTTGGCAACCATGGCCCTGAGTCTTGCCTGGGGTTATACGGGCATACTCAATCTCGGTCATGCCGCGTTTTTTGGCCTGGGGGCTTATTGTGCGGCGATGTACCTGAAGCTCAAAACGGTGCCTGCACATACCGGTGCCGGCGGTTTGCCAGACTTTATGGTCTGGAACAACGTAGAACAGCTGCCCTGGTTCTGGGAGCTTTTCCATTCGGGTATTCTTACCTTTATTGCCGGCATAGGTGTGCCCGTGCTACTGGCCTTTATCGTCGGCTGGTTTTCTTTCAGAGCCCGTATTTCTGGTGTTTTTATAGCAATCATAACTTTGGCGATGCTGGTCGTGGTTAATCTGCTGCTGGTCGATCAGCAGAAATACACCGGCGGTCTGAACGGTATAACCGATCTGGAATGGCTAACAGCTTTCGGGATTGAGTTCGATCCCTACGGCAAGAGTTTTTATTATCTTTCAGCCGGAACCCTGATCGTCTGCCTGTTCGGTGCCCTGGCGCTCACCAAATCCAAGGCTGGCCTGATATTCCAGGCGGTCAAGAATGACCCGGACAGAGCGCGCTTTCTGGGTTATGACGTATCCGCCTTTGAAATACTGGCTTTCACTGTATCGGCGGGTATCGCCGGAATTGCCGGCATGTTGTACGCCATGGTTCTTGAGTTTGCCTCGCCAACTTTTGTCAGCGTTTCTCTCAGTCTGTCGATGGTCATCTGGTGCGCCGTCGGTGGTAGAGCTTCCCTGCTGGCGGCAACAATAGGGGCCATAGCTGTTAATGCGGCGCAAGGCAGCCTCTCTGAGTCTTTCCTTGACACCTGGCAGCTTATTCTTGGCGCCCTGTTTATCTTGGTTGTGCTGTTTTTACCCAACGGCCTTATCAGTATATTCGATGAAATCAGGGGCCGCCGGGTAAAAGCCAAATCCGCCAAGGCTGTTGCCAATGGTTCCATCAGCATTCAAGGAGGCAGCCGTGGCTTATCTTGAAACCAACAATCTTTCAGTCAGTTTTGATGGCTTTAAAGCGGTCGATAGCCTCAACCTTAATGTCAATAAAGGGGAGTTACGTTGCCTGATCGGCGCGAACGGTGCCGGTAAGTCGACAACACTCGATCTGTTGTGCGGTAAGACAGCACAGACATCCGGCTCCATCAAGCTTGATGGACTTGATATCACATCGATGCATGATCATGCACGTGCCAGAGCCGGTATCGGTCGCAAGTTTCAGGTGCCGAGCGTGTTCAAGGAGATGAGTGTCAGGCAGAACCTGCAACTTGCTGTCAGCACGTTTACTTCGGTGTGGGCAACCATCAAACGTCTGCCGGGCTCGGATGGTGGCAAACGGATTAACGAAGTGGTTGAACTGACCGGTCTGCAAGACCGCCTTAATACGCAGGCAGGTTTTCTTTCGCACGGAGAAACCCAGTGGCTTGAAATAGCCATGCTGCTTATCCAGGACTCGAAAGTCATCCTGATGGATGAGCCGACCGCGGGTATGACCATCGGTGAAACCCAGAAGACCGCACAAATATTCAACTCGCTGAAGGGCAAACACACCTTGCTGGTCGTTGAGCACGATATGACGTTCGTTCGGGAAATCGCCGAAATAATCACAGTCATGCACCAAGGAAAAATACTTGCCGAAGGTACTGTTGAGCAAATCGAGGTCGACCCGAAAGTCAGGGAAGCCTATCTCGGCAGCGGAGATATATCCCATGCTTGAAATGAATGCAGTAGATTCCTTCTATGGTAACAGTCCTGTATTACAAAATATTGATCTTACGGTTTCTGACGGTGAATTCTTCAGTGTGCTGGGAAGAAACGGTGTCGGTAAAACAGCGCTGATGAGGACTGTTATGGGTTTGACCGACAGGTCTACAGGACAGCTTGTATTTAACGGCGAAGAGATCGGTAAGCTTCCGACAAATCTCAGGGCCAAAAAGGGGATTGCCTATGTTCCGCAGGGACGCGGCATACTCCCCAAATTCTCGGTTCGCGAGAATATTCTGATGGGTACGTTTTCCCGAACCGATGGCCTCAGGGAAATGCCTGAAAAAATACTGGATATGTTCCCCTACATCAAAGAAAACCTTCATCGGCAGGCGGGTAATTTATCCGGCGGTCAGCAGCAACAGCTTGCCATAACCCGGGCGCTCGCCGGCAACCCAAAGACACTATTACTCGACGAGCCAACAGAAGGCATACAACCGAATATCGTCGAACAGATCGAGCAGGCGATAGTGTCGCTGAATAAGGAATTTCACTTAACGATTATTCTGGTTGAACAAAATGTAAATTTTGCGCGTCGCGCCTCTGACAATTACCTCATTCTGGAAAAGGGGCGGGTAGCAGCAAAAGGTGACATCAAGGAGTTAACCGACGATGTGGTTAATCGTCATATGACTCTGTAGTTGTCAGGCTTTTTCTTATAATTATTAGGAGAGTAACTATGTTTCATGGTGACATATCGAGCAGCAAAGATACCGCTGGAGTTGCCGTTGTTAATTACAAAATGCCGCGCTTGCATACCAGAGAGGAAGTTCTCGACAATTGCCGGAAGATAGCCGAGATGATCAAAGGCATGAAAGTCGGTCTACCCGGTATGGACCTGGTTATTTTTCCGGAATACAGCACCCACGGCATTATGTACGATGAAAAGGAGATGTATGAGACTGCCTCGGAATGTCCCGGCGCTGAAACAGAAATCTTCGCCGAAGCCTGCCGGTCTGCGAAAGTCTGGGGCGTGTTCTCACTGACCGGTGAACGCCATGAGGAACACCCGAACAAGGCTCCCTACAACACACTGATACTGATGAACGACAAAGGCGAGATCGTTCAAAAGTACCGGAAAATCATGCCCTGGGTGCCGATTGAAGGCTGGTATCCCGGAAATTGCACCTATGTCAACGAAGGTCCAAAAGGCCTGAAAATCAGCCTGATCATCTGCGATGACGGCAACTATCCCGAAATCTGGCGCGATTGTGCGATGAGGGGCGCTGAACTGATCGTACGTTGTCAGGGCTATATGTATCCCGCCAAGGAACAGCAGGTGACCATGGCCAAAGCGATGGCGTGGGCCAATAATTGTTATGTAGCAGTCGCCAATGCCACCGGCTTCGATGGTGTTTATTCCTACTTCGGTTATTCCTCGATCATCGGATTCGACGGCCGCACGCTCGGCGCCTGCGCCGAGGAGGAAATGGGTATTCAGTACGCCCAGCTTTCTGTTTCAGCGATTCGCGATGCGCGCAAGAACGGCCAGTCCCAGAATCATTTGTTCAAGCTGTTGCATCGGGGTTACACCGGCATGATCAATTCGGGTGATGGTGAAACCGGCGTCGCCCAATGTCCCTTCGATTTTTACAAGAAGTGGGTGACTGATCCGGAAGGCACCCGCAAGGAAGTCGAGGCAATCACGCGCGAAACCGTTGGAACTTCTGAATGTCCGCTGGACGGTATCCCCAATGAGAAAACCGCTTCGCATCGCTAGAAGCTGAAACCGGGACGAGGGGCAAAGGCGTTATGTCTTTGCCCCTGCAAAATCCCCGGCATCGGGTTGATCCCGATGTTTCAGCATTTATAAAAACAATGAGCGACATCCATCATGCAGTTGAATGAATATCTGATAGATCTTGAACCCTATTACCACTCGACCGGCAGAGAAGTCAGTCACTTCGAAGCGGCTTTTGCCGATCGCATGCCCGTCATGTTGAAGGGACCCACCGGTTGCGGAAAAACACGCTTCGTCGAGCATATGGCGTGGAAGCTCGGAAAACCGCTGGTGACGGTTTCCTGTCATGAAGACATGACCGCCTCCGATCTGGTCGGCCGTTACCTGCTCGATGCCCAGGGTACGGTCTGGCATGACGGCCCGCTGACTCTGGCGGTGCGGTACGGTGCGATCTGTTATCTCGATGAAATTGTCGAGGCGCGCCAGGACACCACGGTCGTGATTCACTCGCTGACCGACGACCGACGTATTTTGCCTTTGGAGAAAAAAAATGAAGTCCTGAAAGCGCACCCGGACTTTCACCTGGTTATCTCCTATAACCCGGGATATCAAAGTGTGCTCAAGGACCTCAAGGAATCGACCAAGCAGCGTTTCGCCGCGATCGATTTCAATTATCCTGCCGCCGATCTGGAGTCGGAGATAATCGCCCATGAATCGGGGATTGATATTGCATTATCAAGAAAACTCGTAAACATCGCCGAAAGATCCCGGAATCTTAAAGGACACGGGCTGGAGGAGGGCGCATCGACCCGTATGCTTATTCATGTTGGCAAGCTTATCGGACGTGGTGTACCTCTGGAGGAAGCCTGTGAAATCGCCCTGACATTGCCGATCACCGATGACCCCGATATTCGTAAAGCCTTGGGGACGGCTATTGCAGCGTGCGCCTGAACCGTGAAGTTGGGATAACATGACAAAGTCTGCTACAGGGCAATCCCCTCAAACCGTTTCTGATAAAAACAAAATCGCCGGGAGCGATTTATCGCGACAAACAGCAGACGGGCATTTCCCGGGCCTCACCGGTGAAGCGTGGCTGAAAGCCTGTAACAGGATTCAGCATGCCGGATACGGCATGTCTGTATATAACGCATACGTGGGGTATTCATCCGAACTGGCCGGGCTGGTTGGTCCGGAGCGTGCCATCGCACTGGCCGATACCGTTTCATCACTGGCCATAAAAGCTGGTCGTGCCGCAGCCGCGATGTTGCCTGCAGCAGCGGTCAGGGCCGCGATCAAACTTGAGCGGGACCCGATTCGCTTCAGTGCCTGGGCCAACCTGATGGAACGGTTTGCCAACCTTGCCCCCGAATCGATTCCACTGGTACTGGAGCAGACGGATCGTTTATTAACACAATTGAACGTTTCCCGTCTGGAAGCCTGGATACTCGCTGGTATCCGATCCGCCGGTTCCGACGCGGAGAAAAGACGCGCTTTTTTTTCATTTGAAGATCCGGAAGCCGGGCGATGGCTGGAGCATGAATCCGGCTCGGTTGTTTTTTCAGAGATGGACCGTGAACTGAAGGCGTTCATGGGCGCACTCTGGGGAGTTCGCGTACCGATTCGCGAACCATCCTCCAACGCGGCCGACAGCGGCCGTCGCCGGGCCAGTTTCGGATCAGGCGTTATCCGTATACCGTCAACTTATCCAGGGTTTCGCGGCGAACAGGCGAAAGATCTGTTCCGCGCGGTTATTGCCCATATAGGTGCTCATTATCTGTATTCCGGCAGTCCTTTCCCGGTCGGAAAGCTCAAGCCTATCCAGGTCGCCCTGGTCTCGCTGATTGAAGATGCCCGCGTCGAGAAGCTGGCCATGCGCGACTTTCCCGGCCTGCGCCGTCTCTGGTTGCCTTTTCATATCGCGCAGGCATCCGGAGCCCTGACGGCTCCCAGCTTGTTGGCCCGCTTGTCCAGGGCGCTTATGGACCCGGATTTTAAGGATGAGAACAGCTGGGTCAATAAGACCAAGGCGATGTTTTACGATCGCCGCAGAGAGTGGGAAAACCCCTTGCTGAGCCGCGAGATCGGCGGTCTGATCGGCAATGATCTGGGGCAGATGCGCGTCCAGTTCAATGACCGCACCTATACGGTCGAGCCGCCTTATCGTGACGACAATACCGGCCTCTGGGATTTTGGCGACGCCAGTTCGGCCGATATGTTGGAGTCGGAGATGCTGTTCGATTCCGTTGACATTCAGGAACAGCAGGATGAGGACAAGACTCCTCCCGATCGGGAAAGAGAAGAGCAGGAACAGGACGAGGCATCGGAAAACAACATTATGTCCGTCGATCTTGTCGAGGAAAACGGCTTACCGGTTGCGCGTTATTCCGAATACGATTATCTGACCGGTCGCTCCAGACCGGAGTGGACGACGATTGTCGAATATACGCCTACCCCGGGACCGACCAATCTTGTCGACGATATCCTTGAAAGCCACCCGGCGGTTGTCAATCGCATCAGGGCTTTGATTACCTCAGCCAAGATCAGCCGGCCGCAAAAAGTCATGCGTCAGCCGGAAGGCGAGTTTCTCGATCTCAATGCGGGGATCGAGGCGATGATCAGCCGTCGCGTCGGCGAACAACCAGACCCGCAGGTTTATGGGCGTTCAGAACGCCGGCAACGGGATTTGTCTATTCATGTGCTGCTGGATATCTCCGAGTCGACTCGGGATAAAGTGCTCAACTCGAACTGCTCCGTGCTGGATCTGGAGCGACAGGCAACCGCCTTATTGGCGCACGCCATGTCCGGCCTTGGGGACCCCTTTGCAATAGCGGCCTTCAGCTCGAATCGCAGAGAGGAGGTGCGTTATCACCGGATAAAGGATTTCGGCATGCCTTACGGACAAATCGCAAAATCCTACCTGGCGGGACTGGAAAGCGGTTATTCAACGCGTCTCGGTGCGGCCATGCGTCACGCTGCGGCGGATTTGATAAAACAGCAAACACACCGAAGGTTGCTGCTTGTAATAACCGACGGTGAGCCGTCGGACCTCGATGTTACGGACAAGGCCTATTTGGTGGAGGATGCCAGGCATGTCATCCATGACCTCGGAATGAGCGGGATCGATGTTTTCTGTGTTGGCCTGGATTCCGGTGGTGACAGCTATCTGACTAGGATTTTCGGTCGCCGGAATGTCGTGCAGATCGACCGACTCGATCGTTTGCCGGAAAAACTGCCGATGTTATATTTCCGGCTGACGAGCTGAGTGGCTGATCCGTTATATTTTTATACAAGCCTGGAAATACTTTAGCTCTTGTCCGGATAAACACGGCTGTTCAAAAAAGAAACAAGCTGACCGGCTACTTCCTCGCCGGCATCTTCCTGAAGAAAGTGTCCGGCATTCTGCACCAGGTAGAAGGCGGCGTCCGGAAGCTGTTGCGCGATACGTACACCTTCATCGGTTTTCCAGGCCATGTCGCCGTCCGGCCAGATAAGCTGAACCGGTAAGTTCCAGTGTTCGAGTTCTTTTTTTATCTCATCGATATAGGCGGCGTTCGGATGCTCCGCATGGTTGGGGATTAATTTTGGGAAAACCGCCAGACCGGCGCGTTTCGACGGTTTGTCGTGGATCATCAGATAGTTCTGCATGGCGCGTGGGTCTACAGGTCGGCGAAATCCGGCGCCGAGCAGGATCGATGGATTGCCGCTGCGCCATTTCATCCAGACGAATTTTCTAAATAAATCGAGATACCTGATCAGAAAGCTGGAGTAGGCACCGCTCTTGAAAAGCAGAGTAAAGCCGGGAGGGAGCGGGCCGGTGATAATATTTTTTTCCTTGCGCTCTTTCCGGCTGGATGGAAAACGTTCGATAAACGTATTGAGTATAACAAGCCCTTTGATGTTGTCTTTGTGTTCGATGGCGTAACGAAGTGAAATCGGTCCGCCCCAGTCCTGCCCGACGGCGACGATGTTGCGAAGTTCCAACCGTTTGATCAGTTCGCTCATAAGACCGACCTGTTTCTGCAGACTGTAGTCAGATTCCTTTTCAGGGATATCTGACAGGCCGAAGCCCATCAGATCCGGGACAAAGCACCGATAACCGGCTTCGACCAGTATCGGGATGATTCTGCGATAAAGATAGCTCCAGCTTGTATTGCCATGCATCAACCAGACTACCGGCCCCCGGCCTTCATCAAGATAGTGGATTTTTATACCATCCACAGTTGTAAAATGACTTTTAAACGGGTATTCAAATCGACTGGTCATGGATGTGTTTACCTTGTATCAGGCAGAGAATCATCGCTGGGAAAGTTCCGGCCAGGGATAGCCTTCGTTCCTGAGATCGGCCAGGTGTTCGTCAATCGCGTCCCGCCAGGGTTTTTTTGGGCTGTAGCCGAGTTTTGTGTGGGCATAGTTGTTTGGGCACAGCCAGTCTTCACACAGGCGAACGATGGAACGGGTCAGAAAAGGTGAAGAGCCGGGCAGGATCGGTTTGAGTGTTTCCATCAGCCAGCCAAAGCTGTATCCGGCGGCATAAGGCACGCTGTATAAAGGCTTGGGAACACCGGCTTTGGATGAGATATAGCTGATGACTTCCTTCAGTGAAGGGAATTCAGGTCCGCAGATGTTGAAGGACTCATAGTCATTAAGATTTTCAGCGCTTGCGGCAAGCGCAAAGGCATTGCCTAGATCGCTGTCGGCGATGAGTGGAAAGCGGGCTTTTCCCGCCGCCAGCCAGGGTACCAGGAAGGTTTTCAGCCGTGGCACTAAGGCCGGTAGCGTGCCCAGGCGATTACCGGCTCCGACAAAATGTCCCAGACGCAGAGTAATCATCGTGGTGCCATGCTTGCTGTTACTTTGCATGTAATCGTCGATTTCAATCAGATAATCCAAGTGAGGCCAAAACCCGCTTGGTTTTTTCGCCGAGAAATCATCGTGTGGCTGACGGTCTCTGGTGACTGCACCGATGGCAACCGTACTGGCCATTACAAATCGCTTTACGCCGTGCTTGATCGACAGCTCGAGCAAGTCCCGGGTCGGCTCGAAAAACCTTTCCTCTTCCTGTTTTTTGTGGGCCCACATCGAAGCCCAGCTGCCGGCATGACAGATTACATCGATATCCCTGACCAGCGTTTCTCTATAGGCCGCGTCCCTCAAATCGCCAACCCGGACTTCGCCGCTGAAGTGGTCCGGCAATTTGGCCGACGTTCTGCAGGCGGCGATGCATTCGATTGCCGGATTATCGGACATGGCCCGGAGGATGTTACCGCCCAGAAAACCGCTTGCGCCGGTAACAAGAACCCGGGTCTTGCGTTGTTCAGACATGTTTTACTCCTGCACTGCAACTTATCTGGGAAAAGTGTCGTTTATTTTCATCTATACGTACCGATCGGTATAAAATATACTGAGCGGTATAATAAACGTCAAGCGTTAATCTTCAACCGGTAAGCAGGGTGAAACCGTGGAACGAGGAAGACCTCGAACATTTGATAAGGAAAAAGCACTTGAAGCTGCTCTGGCCGTCTTCTGGCGCAGCGGTTATCAAGGGGCCTCGCTTGCGGAATTGACCCAGGTAATGGGCATCAGCAAACCCAGTCTCTATGCGGCATTCGGTAATAAGGAGCAGCTTTATCTGTCCGCGTTGAAGCGTTATCGGGAGAAACAACTCGATAAACATGCGCGGGTACTGGCCGCCGAGACGGATTTGAAGCCCGCTCTGCGACGCTTTCTGCGTTCCGTTGCGAGTATGCTGACGGCGCCGGAGCTGCCCGGAGGCTGCATGGTGGTCACCAGCGCGGTGGCCTGCGATACCGCTTCGCTGCCGCAACAGGTGATAGCGGCTATCGGTGAAACGGTTAACCAGTCCTCCTTTGATCTGTTACGTGAAAGGCTGAAGGCAGAACTGGCGCAAAGGACGCTGCCGGCCGATCTGTCCGCCGAAAGGCTGGCTGATTATTTCGCGACCATTATGGCCGGCATGGCCGTGGTTGCAAAAGTCGGGATCAGCAAGAAGCGGCTTTTCGCAACGATTGATCAGGCTCTGTGTGTGATTCCTGATTGACAGACCTGCAGCTGGATCAACGGTTTTATTATATCGCCAGTCTAGAGACAATGCGTCCGCTTACATACCCACAGCGGCGCAAGTTACCAGCCTTGTAAAGCAGAATCCGTAATTTTTCACAAAATACCGGTTAATTTCCCGCGGCATCGTCAAGCGGAAAAGCCCATCATTATCACCACTGGGAGCGACAAACTTCCACGAAATTTCAACTTACTATTTAACTTTGGAGAACGACAATGAGCGATAAATCAGGTGGTGATGTATTTCAAGGCAACGCGGCAATGCAGGGTAATGCAAGTCTTCAGGGCTTGACTTCCGCCGGTGTCGGTGGAGCCGGTATCGTTGACGGTTTTGGTGGCGCCGGGTTGTCCGCGGCAATGGGGTCGCAGAACGTGAACCAGAACCAGGCTCAAAGCAATTCAGCGTCAGCCGGTGATGGTGGCAATGACAACGTGCATGCCGATACCAACGTCAATGTTTAAAGCTGTTTGAACCGCAGCCGGGACGTTTTGTCCCGGCTTTTGTCGAGACCCGGCAAGGTGGCGACGGGCGGTCAGAAGTAAATTGATTCAACTGAAAGTAAAACCGTAATTTTTCACAAAAGCAGCGTGACTATCCTGCAGAAGCAAACCGACGGTTCGCCGATGATAGTTAACAAGGGGACACAACAATCCCCGATACTTTTTAAACACTTTTTTGGAGAAAGACAATGAGCGATAAATCAGGTGGTGATGTATTCCAGGGCAACGCGGCAATGCAGGGTAATGCAAGTCTTCAGGGCTTGACATCTGCAGGTATAGGCGGAGCCGGTATCGTTGACGGTATCGGTGGTGCGGGACTGTCCGCGGCCATGGGCACACAAAACGTAAATCAGAATCAGAGTCAGAGCAACTCGGCGTCAAGCGGTGACGGCGGCAGCGACAACGTCCACGCCGATACCAACCTCAGCGTTGGAACAAAGCCGGGAACGCGGTTTGAAGACCGGGGCCAAGTGCCCCGGTTTTGTTTGCCGGCCCGGAAATCTGCGACGGACGAATGGCGTTTTCAGAAAAGAAAAAATTTCATCATCGCGCGTAACAAACGTTAACAGTCTCCGATCCTTGGAGTAGAATCACTGCAACGCGGTACTCTGTTGAAATGAAATCATGTTAGGCAACGCTGAAAAATCGACGCAAAAACCGGCTCAGTCGGACAGCACGCTGATGCTTGCTTACCGAACCGGTGATGTTGGCGCGTTTGAGCTGTTGTACAAACGTTACAAGGACGGTTTGTTCGCCTATTTTGTTCGTAATACCAACAATGAAGTGCGGGCCCGCGAGTTGTTTCAGGATGTCTGGATGAGCATCATTCAGGGGCGCGACAATTACCAGGAGTCAGAACGCTTTTCGGCCTGGTTGTACCGCATCGCGCATAACCGTCTGGTCGATCACTACCGTTATATGCACAGCCGTCGGCAACCGGTAGCAGCCGGCTTTGAGGCGGTCAGTGCAATTGCTTCGCCACTGCGGCCTCAGGAAGTCATTACCTACAGTCAGGACCGCAAGCGTCTGAACAGGGCGCTTGGCAAGTTGCCGCCGCTGCGGCGCGATGAACTTATCATGCGCCTTGAATGGCGTTTGGGCCTGACCGAAATCGCCGGCATCATCGGCGAACCGAAAGAGATTGTTAAAAGCCGCTTGCGTTACGCGACCAACAAGCTGCGTATGTATTTGCGCGATGCCGATGAGCAGTGAATTGCCCGACGCGGATCTGCAAAAACTGTTTCGTCGTCAGGGTACAGCGCGTTCGCCGGCGGATCTTGATCAGCGCATTCTGGCGGCGGCCTCGCAATCGGTCCGGCAGGAAAACCGTGCCGGTGAAGCCGGCGGCTCCGGCGGCAAATCCCGGTATAGGATGCTGGCGCTGATTGCGTTGCTTGTAATCAGTGTAGCTTTGCTGGTCATGCTTTACGACTACCAGAGAAACTCCGAAACCACCCGCCAAAGCCGGGCCATTATGTCGGAGCGTCTGGCCCCACAGGTAAAAAAGCCGCCAGCCGATTCCCCGATAGCAACCAGCCCGCGGACCAGGGAACAGCATCCGCTGCCAAACATCCCGACCTCAGCCACATCAGAAGCCGGCACTGCCGACGTCAGCTTTCGCAGTAACCCCGCGTTGTGGTTCAAGGAAATACAACAGCTTGATCAGCAAGGCCGGAGTAGCGAGGCGGCTTTCGAAAGAAAGCTCTTCGATTCGGTTCACCCGGGCTATTCCGCGCAATAACGCAGTCCGCCTAACGGCTTGAAATCCGGCCGTCCGACACCATGTAAGAGAGATCGAAAAATTCCAATATCGGAGCGATTATGTCGGACTCTCTTCATATTCCTTGCCCGCATTGTCAGGCCGTCAACCGGATTCCCCGCGATCGCCTCGCCGCTGCGCCGGTCTGCGGCAAGTGTAAAGGTAAACTCTTTACCGGAAAGCCGCTGGAACTGACGCAGGCAACGTTTGCCCGCTACCTGCAGAAAAGCGATCTGCCGGTCGTTGTGGATTTCTGGGCGCCCTGGTGCGGCCCCTGCAAAATGATGGCGCCGGTTTTCGAGCAGGTTGCCGGCGCGATGGCCACCCATGTGTTGTTTGCCAAGGTGAACACCGAACAGGAGCAAGCGATCGCCGCGCAATTCAATATCCGCAGCATCCCGACGCTGGCCGTATTTCGCGGCGGTCGTGAAGTGACGCGACAGGCCGGCGCAATGGACGCCAACTCCCTGCGTTCCTGGGTCAGCTCAGCAATTCGCTAAAGCCCGGTGATGGCGATTGGCCGTGTGTTGCGCTAAGCTTTGCCGATGAATGAAGAATTCAATGAAGCTG
>JAGRHW010000170.1 GCA_020444765.1 Gammaproteobacteria bacterium
ACGCTGTTTCATCTGGACCAGAGGGCCGGCGGTCGAGAACGCTTGTTCGTGAGCATTCTGCTGCATGGCAACGAAACCGCGGGCTTGCTGGCAATGCAGTCACTGCTGGCCGACCCCGATTTTCTTTTATCGCGCCCGTTGTCGCTGTTTGTCGGTAACATTGAAGCGGCAAAAGCTGCCGTCAGGCGCTTGCCCGGGCAAATCGATTTCAATCGCTGCTGGCCCGGCGGTCAGGCCTCGGACACGCCGGAAGGCAATCTGATGGGCCAGCTGGTCGATGAAATGGCTCGTCACAAAGTCTTTGCCAGTATCGATATTCACAACAACACCGGTGACAACCCGCACTACGGCTGTATTAACCGGCTTGACGAGCGTTACATCCATCTGGCTTCGCTGTTCAGCGACCAGGTCGTTTACTTTATCCGGCCTACCGGCGTGCAGTCGATGGCGTTTGCCGAGTTGTGCCCGGCGGTGACGCTTGAGTGCGGTTCGATCGGTGATCTGGATGGCGCCGAGCACGCAGCGCGTTTCGTGCGCAAGGTCATGCAGCTGGATTCGCTCGAGGTCAGGGAGCCGTTTCGCGCCGATTTGTGTGTTTATCATACGGTTGCGCAGATCAGGGTGCCGCCGGACAAGTCTTTCTCTTTCGACGGTAGTCGCGCTGATATCATGTTCCGGGATGGATTCGAAACCACTAATTTCCGGACGCTGGAATCTGGCGAGCAACTGGCCCGGTTGTCTGACCAGCAAGGCTTGCCGGTGCTTGCGATCGACGAAAACGGGCGCGATATGAGCGACCGTTACTTCGACAATGAAAACGGCAGGCTTGTATTAAAAACGACGGTCATTCCGTCCATGTTGACCAGCAATGAAACGGCAATTCGGCAGGACTGTCTTGCCTATTTTATGGAGTTACTGGATTTATAGTCGTTTTTTGCAGGGCATCAAACAGGCAACTGACCGGCCCAGCCACACGTTGAATCAGTGACGACGGACAATTCCAGACCCATCAAAACACGGATATAAATCTTCCAAAAAGCCTAACCATTTGTTTTTATACAAAAAAATACAAATTTCTACAAAAGTAGATAAATTGTTAATTGTTTGAAAATTTTAAGGTTATCTGCTTCCAATCAGCTTTTAAATGTTCAAAATAATGACGGCTTAAACATGCATTGCGTATATTTCAGTTCTGCAATACATGCGTTGTTAAGGATTTTATATAGCTGACTTAAGGTGGAATTAGAATGTCCGAACGTTCAAGTGGAACCGTAAAATGGTTCGATAACGCAAAAGGATATGGTTTTATCGTTAACCCCGATGGTGAAGATGTTTTCGTGCATTACCGTTCGATACAGGGCGATGGTTACAGAACACTCAACGAAGGACAGAAAGTACAGTTTACTGCAACTCGCGGTGAAAAAGGCTGGCAGGCCGCTGAAGTCATGCCCATCGAATAAAACCCCCGTTAGTTTCCAAACGGACGTAAAGCGTCGGCAGAAAAAAACCGCCGGCGCGTTTTGACGTTTGTATCATTCATCTATTCGTACGATAAATTATTAGAACCACTCCGGCCTATCGCCTAAACTGTCGCCACGGTTAACGGCGGAATGGCCATGTCCAGCGATAAATCCCAGTTTTATCTTTTCACCCAACGGCGTTTCTGGGCATATTTTCTTACGCAGTTTCTCGGCGCGTTTAACGACAATGTGTATAAAAACGCCCTGATTGTTCTGATTGCCTTTGTCGCGGCCGGTTCTGCGGAGTCCGATAGCAGCACACTGGTGAATCTGGCCGCAGGCCTTTTTATTCTGCCCTTTTTTCTGTTTTCCACGCTTGGTGGCCAGCTTGCCGACAAGTTTGAAAAATCCCGTCTGATACGCGTGATCAAATTATGCGAAATAGTCATTATGCTGGCGGCGGTCGCTGCGTTTGTGCTGGGAAGCCTGGGTTTGTCGATCGCGGTATTGTTTCTGATGGGCAGCCAATCTGCGTTTTTCGGGCCGGTGAAATACGGAATTTTACCTCAGTATCTATCGCGGGATGAATTGATCGGTGGTAACGGACTTGTAGAAATGGGGACGTTTGTTGCTATTCTGATCGGCACTATCGTTGGTAGCAAGGTTGCCGCTGTTCCTCAAACCGGCATAACCCTTATCTGCATCATCATTGTGACACTTGCGGTGGCGGGCTATCTGGCCAGCCGTTATCTGCCGCCGGCCCGTGCGACCAGTCCGGAGTTGCAAATTAACTGGAACCCGTTCGGCGAAACCCTGAAAATCCTGCGCATGGCGCGACAGAATCGCACAGTGTTTCTGTCGATTCTCGGTATATCCTGGTTCTGGTTTCTCGGTGCGACGTATCTTGCCCAGTTCCCCAATTACACCAAACACGTGCTTGGCGGCAATGTCGATGTTTTTACGCTGCTGTTAACCATGTTCTCGATAGGCATAGGTGTTGGTTCGGCGTTTTGTGAACGTTTGTCGGGCCACAAGATCGATATAGGGCTGGTGCCGTTTGGTGCGATTGGTCTGACGGTTTTCGGTGTCGACCTGTTTTTCGCTACACCCGCGACGCCCTGGGGCAGCGGAATCGGATTCGGGGATTTTTTCGCCCAGGACAACAGTCTTCGCCTGGTGGTCGATATTCTGTTGATTGGTATTTTTGGAGGCTTTTACATCGTGCCTCTGTACGCGCTGGTACAACAGCGAACCGACGAAAAAAACCGTTCGCGGATCATCGCCGGTAATAATGTACTCAATGCGATCTTTATGGTGCTCTCGGCGGTGCTGGCTATCATCCTCCTGGGTGCGGGGATGACAATACAAACCCTGTTCCTTTTGATTGCACTAATGAATGCTGTGGTCGCACTTTATATTTTCAGTCTGGTGCCGGAATTTCTGATGCGCTTTGTCACCTGGCTGTTGATTCACTCGATCTATCGGGTCAAGGTGAAGGGCATGGAGAATATTCCGGAAAAGGGCGCGGTGATTCTGGCCTGCAATCATGTAAGTTTTGTCGATCCGCTGATCATCGGAGGTTCAGTACGACGCCCGGTCAGATTTGTCATGGATCACCAGATATACAATATTCCGTTTTTAAATTTCATATTCCGGGTGGCGAAAACCATTCCGATTGCCGGTAAAAAAGAGGATCCGCAAATGCTGGCAAAAGCTTATAAAGAGATGGAAAAAGCACTGGACGATGGCGACATCCTGTGTATTTTCCCCGAAGGACAGATAACGCGCGATGGGGAGTTGAACAGTTTTCGTAATGGTATCAGGGCACTGGTAGATAACCGGCCCGTGCCGGTCGTTCCTATGGCCCTTCAAAATCTGTGGGGAAGTATGTTCAGCCGTCTGCACACGATCCGCTTGCCGCGAAAACTATTCGCAACTGTGGGGCTGGTCATAGGTAAACCGATCCCTGCGAATAAGCTTGAAGTAACAGAGTTGCAAAATAAGGTTTTGACTCTGAGGGGCGATTATCGATGAAGTATTGCAGCTTTTGCAGTGCCGAGCTGACCATGATGGTGCCTGATGAAGATAACCGTCTGCGACATGTGTGCCTGAGCTGCAATACCGTTCATTATCTGAACCCGAAAGTGGTGGTTGGATGTATTCTGGAGTGGCAGGGTGCGATTCTACTCTGTAAACGTGCTATAGAGCCGAGAAGCGGATACTGGACCCTGCCAGCCGGTTTTATGGAAAATCATGAAAGCTCCCTTCAGGGCGCAGCCCGCGAAGCATCGGAAGAGGCTAATGCCGAGGCGCAGAATCTGCAGCTGTTCGCCGTTTATAATCTGCCTCGAATCAGCCAGCTTTATATCATGTACCGCGGAATACTGGGCGATGGCCTGGCCTCGACCGGGCATGAAACGCTGGAAACAGGCTTGTATTTTAAAGATGCGATTCCCTGGGCCGAGCTAGCGTTTCCGATTGTCACGGAATCCCTGCAGCGTTATTTTGAAGACCGTGAAAACAATCACTGGCGTGTTCACAATGCCGATATTTTCAGCCCGCCGGGTGCGGCGGAGCTGGATATCAAACGGTATGGATAATCGCCCGGCGGGTGCTGTGGACGGTTTGTCGATCAGCCGCTGAGCTTGTATTTCTGCAGCAGACGGTAGATATTCCGTTCACTGACACCCATGGCGGTCGCAATGCGTCCGCGATGACCTTCATAGGTTTTCAGCAGGTAGCCAAGATATTTTTTCTCGATTTCCGCAATACTCGGTTCCTCGGAAAATTCGATATTGTTGTGACTGCTCTTGCCAGGTTTGTGACCGGTTGAAAACCCCAGGTGTTCCGGCAGAATCTCGGGCTGTTCCTGTGACAGAATGATCGCCCGCTCGATCACATTACGTAATTCCCTGACATTACCGGGCCAGACATAAGTGCTGAGACGGCGCATGGCTGCCGGGCTGACACGTTTTACCACTTTGCGTGAGAAATCATGGTGGTGGATAAAATGCTCGACCAGCGCGGGGATGTCTTCACTGCGATCCCGTAGCGGCGGCATGGTGACGGTAAAGGCATTGAGACGATACAGCAGGTCACGGCGGAATTCCCCCTCGGCGACCATCTGCTCGAGATTGCGGTTGGTGGCCGCCACGATGCGCACATTGGCGGTCTGATCGCTGGTGCTGCCGACCCGGCGGAACATGCCTGTTTCCAGCACCCGCAGAAGCTTGGCCTGAATCGGCGGCGTGATCTCGCCGATTTCATCCATAAACAGCGTGCCTTTTTCCGCGGTTTCTATCAGGCCTTTTTTACGCCGGTTGGCGCCGGTGAATGAACCCCGCTCATGGCCGAATAATTCCGACTCGAACAGGCTTTCCTGGATTGTGCAGCAATCAATGGCAATAAAATTGCCGTCCCGGCGATTGCTGCGTTGATGCAGCTCTTTTGCCACCAGTTCCTTGCCGACCCCGCTTTCACCATAGATCAGCACGGTCATGTCGCTTGGCGCGACGATATCGATGAGATTTTGTACATCACGCAAACCGGAACTCTCGCCAATCAAAAACTTGCGTTGTTTGCCGAGGGACTGCTCCTTGTAGAAGTTCAGGTCAGCGCTCAATTCCGCTTTTTCCAGAACGCGTTTAACCACCAGCAACAGTTCGGAAGAATCGACCGGTTTGGTCAGATAATCCGAGGCACCGGCCTGAACGACTTTCACCGCGTCTCTCACGCTGCCATATGCCGTCAGCATAATCACCGGATAAAAAGGTGAGAGTTCGGGCAACAGCTTGGAACCGTATGTTTTTGGCAGATGATCATCGAGCAGAATCAGGTCGGGCTCCTGCACGGCCAGGCGTTTTCGCATTTCCTCCGGATCGCAGACACCCGTGACCGAAAAGCCTTCGCTGGACAATTGCTTGACCAGAAGCTTATTGAGTACCCGGTCATCTTCGACAACAAGAATCTGTTTGCTCATGGCTTGTATAAATCGCGACAGCTAGGGCCTAACAGGCCAGAGGTAAAGTAACGGAAAACTCGGTGCCGGTTGCTTGCTCGTTGTCTGCCGAAGATTGCACCGTGATCTGGCCATGATGTTGTTCGATGATTGACAGGCAGATAGATAATCCAAGTCCCATTCCGTGATTGCCGTCCGCGCGGTGACTGAAAAACGGGTTGAATATCTGCGGCAGATCGGCGGCATCGATACCGATACCGGTATCTTTGAACAGAATATTGACCTGTTGATCGCGGATCAAGGTTTTAATCGTCAGATTGCCTCCGTCGGGCATGGCATGGTAGGCATTTTGAACCAGGTTAAGGATAACGATTCGGATATCGCTTTCCGATGCCAGGGCTCTTGGCGTGTCGGGGCAGAGTTGCAGCGTGACCCGGACGTTGGCCTGCTCCGCCTCAAACTTCAATAACGATGTCGTCTCCACGATCGCATTATTCACGTCGATAATCTGCAGATGCTTGTCCGGCAGCATGGACAGTTTTCGCAGCCGGTTGGTGACATCGATACATCGATCGATCTCACCGTCGACCAGTTCCAGGTATTCGATGGAATCATCGATGCTGTCCGGCCGGCTGTGCAGATTGTTCAGCGTGGATTGCAGGGCAAGCCTGATCGAGGTCAGCGGGTTCATTATCTCGTGGCCGACGCCGGCGGCCAATTGGCCGAGCGACGACAGGCGTTGTTCCTGAGAGTATTGTATATCGTGGCGAAGATCGCGAATGGATTGCACGATAAACAATTCGGCGTGCTCCGCCTGCATATAAAGCGGAGCGGAATAGACCTGGGTCTCGAAGGGTGAACCTGACTCGTTGCGAAAGACCTGAACGGTTTTTATCGCACCGCTGCCGTGATTTTTTATTTCATGCAAGGGACAAGTGACCAGTGTGGGAACGCAGGGCTTGTTGCGGCCGTGGCTGCTTGCGTAACACTGGGGCAGTGACGCCTTGTTTGGACCGAGCAGCTTTTCGTAAGCTTTGTTGTATTTGATGATCCGGTAATTGCTGTCGATGACCCTGATGCCATCAGGATTGGCATCGATCAGTGTCTGCAGATACTCCTCGTTTTTCTGGATGGTTTTTATGCTCGACTGGAGACTGTCGGCCATGTTGTTGATGGTTTTACCAAGTTTAGCCAGTTCATCGCCACCGGAATCCGGCGCTCGTGCCGACAGATTGCCGGAAGCCAGCTCGGCGCTGACCGTGCTGAGCTGGGCCACGGGTGTAAGAATCTGTCGTTTGGTGTAGAACCAGACACTTCCCACGGTGGCCGCGATAACGACGATGCCGGCAATCGACAGGCCGAACATGCCGGTCATGGCCTTTGACTGAATGGAGCTGGCATCATAGTCCACGACCAGAATGCCATTGACCGGATGCACCTCGACAGACCCGTGACAGGCAAAGCATTCACCGCGGTTGGAAACCGGGTTGACCGTGCGCAAAATCTTGGTGCCGTCGCTGAGCCGGGCCATGGACACTTTGTCCTGTGCGTGCTCGAAGTTTCCCTCGCAACCTTCACAGAGTTGATCGAGAGGTACCGGAAATTCACTTTCGATGAGGGCGTGTTCGGAGGAGAAGCGAATTTCACCCTGGCGATTGAGAATACTGACGCGGGTGATTGCCGACTGTTTGGCCATGTTGTCGACAATCTGCTGCAGGCCTTCCAGGTCTCGCTTCAACATGGCGTTCTCCAACGCCGACCGCAATACCTCACTGACTTCGAATGATGCCTCGCCGCGTTCCTTTTGCAACTGGATACGATAGGCGTTGAGCACGATCGACAGAAACGCGACGGATGAAATGCTTAATACAAGCAGTAAAACCAGGGAAAGACGCTTGTTGATCGAGCTGTTGCCGTCCAGCCTATCCTTTAATCCGAACAGTGAATGCCACATAGGGATCGATATTCAGTAACGCAATTCGACCTGCCAGTCTAAGGCGAAGAATCTTGCA
>JAGRHW010000171.1 GCA_020444765.1 Gammaproteobacteria bacterium
AGCAGGCACGCGCCGCCAACCCCGAGCGCTGGAGTGGCGGCACACGCAACTGGAAACCCGTTGGTGCCGTTGCGCTTAATCCCGAAAACGAACCCACTGAAAAGGCAGTGGCATGAGCCGGCCTGATGCGACAATTACCTTGACAGACACCGATCCTTTCTGGCGAAGCTACGTTTCGTCCTCGGCGAGTGTCAAGCAAACGTGTTAGCAGGTCCTGGCCGCCCCCAATCGCCGTCCCGGGTGTCGAACGCGGAGCAGGCGCGGGAGCCCCTCACGCGCGGCATGCCTGTTGCCATACGGGACGGCGCTGTCCAGGCACGGCAGGGAGTGCGCCCGCGGCCGCCCGCCGCGTCACCAGCGTTTATAGGGCAGAAACTTGCCGGACATCGTGATCTGCACGCGATCGCCCTTGGGGTCCTCGATCCTGTCGACGTCCATCGTGAAGTCGATGGCGCTCATGATGCCGTCGCCGAACTTCTCCTGGACGGTGAGCTTGATCGCCTCGCCGTAGACCAGGGCGATTTCCTTGAAGCGGTAGACCAGCGGGTCGCTCATCAGCGCCTCCCCGCGCTGGCCCTTGATGGGGTACTCGGAGAGCGCTCGGGCGGCGGCGTCGTCCAGATCCAGAACGGCCGCGAGCCTTTGCGCCTGCTCCCCGGTTAGGCTGTGCTCGCCGAGGCAGGCGGCGCAGAGGAATACCGGTGCACAGCCGACCCGCGCGGCGATCTCCTCCCAGCCAAGGCCCTTCTCCGCCTTGGCCGCGAGCACGGCCTCGCGCATGTCGCTCTTGGTCATCGTTAACCTCCGTAATTGACGTGGGCACCCGCTTTCGCGGGCGTTGGCGAGGGTTATGCAGAGAGCGTGCCAGGGCCGGCATCCCCCAAAGGCGGCGGCTTTCGGCGTGCGGGGCGGTGTCGCCATGCCCCCTGCGGGTGCGCGGCGCCCCGGTATGGTGCGGGTTCGGCGCGCCGCCAGAGCCTGTCGGCGAACAGGGATATCGCCAGGGCGATCGCGAGAATCACCGACACCCCCTGCCAGAAGCGCACGGGGTCGCACACGGTCTCGAGGTCGGGCCCCTGTCTGTCAAGGCGATGGTGTTCAACCGCATGCGCTTCTCAAGCTTCGGCTCAGGCGTGACCTGCGCGTCGGGCAACTCGGTGGGGGGCTTGGGCATCGGCCTCATTCCTGCTGTCGTGACCCTGAAATCTACAGTAGCTCATACCAAGGCTGTATGGCTGTAGGTTGACAGACAGGGACCCCGCTGCTAGAATCCTTAATCACATTCTTCCAGTTGGACATCAAGTTCATGACTAAACTACAAGCTAAACAACGGCACCCGGCCAGTCTTGTTGAGGAAGGCCGCGTCCATCGGCAGGCATTTGTAGATCCTGAAATATTTGAATTGGAGTTAGATCGTATTTTCCACGGTACCTGGGTGTACGTGGGCTATGAGGGCGAACTCGCGGAGCGTGGCGACTTCATCACGGGACACATCGGCCGCCAGCCGATTATTGTCGTTCGGGACCAAGAGGGCGCCATACAGGTTCTGATGAATCGTTGCATGCACCGAGCGGCCACTGTCTGTAGTGAGCCGAGCGGGAATAAGCGGTTTTTTACCTGCCCATATCACGGCTGGGCGTATGAGCGCGACGGTTCCTTGGTCTCTATACCGGGGCAGGAAGCATATCCGGAAGACAAAGACTTCAAGGCCTTAAGCCTTACAAAGGCGGCGAAGGTGGGCAGCTACCGTGGGTTTATTTTCGCTAGCCTGAATCCCAACGTTCCCTCCTTAGAGGAACATTTGGGGAACGCGAGAAAGTACATTGATAGGTTCGCAGACGTGTCTGTTGGCCTCTACGAGGTGGAGCCGAGCCAGTACATAGACACCGCTTGCAACTGGAAGCTAGTGGCTGACAACGTGGTCGACGGCTACCACCTACCCTACACCCATGCCAGTACCATGGATATAGGTGCGATCGCTCTTCCCCAAGATGCCGGCGAGACCCGCGACCTTGGGGAGGGGCACGCCTCCCTGAAGATAGTCGACCTCAACGATTCTGACGTTGACTCTTACATTCAAGCTGCGGGTGCCGGGTACATTGCCGCGCTCGAGAGCGCTTGCGGCGAAGAGCGGATGAGAATTGCGCTTAAGGAAAACCTGGAAGGGCCGTACGTCCGAATATTCCCCAACCTCCTTTTGCTGCGCGATCAGATCCGCGTGATTTACCCGAAGGCGGTAGACAGGACGGTTTTTTCCTTGAGATTTATGTATCCCCGCGGCATAACGGCGGAGGAGCGTGAGCGTAGGAAGCTCGACATAAACAAGAAGTGGGTTGGACACGGCGGATTCAATACGCCAGACGATGGGGAAATATTCGCGCGAGTACAAGAGGGGCTAAATGTCGAAAGTGCGGAATGGTACTTGATCGACAGGGGCTTAGGCCGCGAACGTAGGGATGCGAGTGGTGATCTGGTGGGCACCAGGGAAGATGAGCCGGGCCAGAGAAGCCTGTACAGCCATTGGCAGCACTTAATGACGGGCGCGCGAGGGTAAGTTCCCGCCGGCGTGGCCAGTGTTCCCTTTTGCGCGGTATCTGTACGGGGCGGTTTTCCGCAGGAGTGCACATCATGACTACTTATTCCAAGGCCGAAATAGAAGACTTTTTGTATGCGGAGGCTGCGCTTCAAGATGCTGGAGACTGGGAGGGCTGGATGGCCCTCTGGGCGCCCGGCGAAGTTGAGCTGTGGATTCCAGTTGATCCCTTCGAGAAAGATCAAAAGAACGGGGCATCGATCATACAAGATACTCGGAGCCTACTTGAGCAGCGCGTAAAGCAGCTTGCGCACCGTAAGCTCCACTCCCAACAGCCAGCGACGAGAACTTCCCGGATCATTGGCAACATTCGGCTCGTGGAGCCCGTCGGTGGCGCTGACCTGTCCTGTGCAGCGCAGCTTCACTTCGTACAGTTCCGTCCTGGGCGCCCCGAAACGCGCGGGCAGGTGAGCGTACTTGCCGGGCGCGTTGAACACAATCTCGTCCGCGTCAACGGTGAAATTAAAATCAGGTCTAAGAAAATAAATATCATAAATTCGGATGGCCTTCTTAGCAACATACAGACCTTGCTCTGACGAAGCCATGGAGGCTTTCGAGGACGCCAAATTCGGAGACGGTGATGAATAAAAAGCTATTTATTTCGTTGTTTTGGGTTCTCCCCTTCTTGTTGCAAGCTGGCGGAGGGGCCGCAGCCGACACCGGTTCTGATGGCGAAGCGGCGACCGGAGGCGGGAGCGTTGACCTTTCAGTGGCGTATGCTTTTCCTAAGGCTGACGCCTCTGCGCAGGTTGTTCTCGAATGGCAGAAGAGGGTGTCGGAGAGAACCAATGGGAGAGTGAGCTTTACGAACTACTGGTCACAGTCACTTGTGCCGCTCAAGGACGCGCCGGACGCGACGGCGAAAGGCATAGCGGATATTGCCATGGTGACGTCGTCTTATACGAGTGGAAGGTTTCCTGCCCTTGCTCCTCTGGACATACCCTTTGCTCTCCCCGAAGATCCCGCGAGGCGCGCTGAGGTGCAGGCGAAGGTGAACGAGATTATTGATGATATGTTCACTGAGCGGGCCAACCAGAAGGTCATCTTCGGCTTGGTGCACCCGCCGTCATTTGTCACGTGCAAAGACGGATTCCTTCCCACGGCGGACTCGTGGAAAGGCAAAGTTGTACGCACGCCTGGAGGTTATTATGCCAGGACCTTTGGGCACTTGGGCGCTGAGCTCAGCTTCATCCCTCTGCAGGATATCTATCTTTCCCTGCAGATGAATACCGTCGATTGCGCCTTGTTGGTATACACGGCGATGGAAGGAATGAAGGTGTACGAAGTCAGTCCGTACTCGACGCGTATTGATCATTCTAATCTTCATTCCGTGATGACGATGAATCTCGATAGATGGAACGAGCTCTCACCTTCTGACCAGGAGATCATGCTAGAGGCCGGGAGGGAAGTAGAATCGATGGCGCTCGAGACACGGCCGCGGGTTATAGAAGAATCTATGCAGCGTATCGTCGACGGTGGTGGGAAGTTCTGCATTCCAGACCGCGCCCACATCCAAGCGATAAAGGATGCGGCGCGCGCAGAGCTCGATCAGCTAAGCTATAAGTTGGGCTCGTCGGGCGCGCGGCTAAAGGATGCGGTGCTGGAGGGCTGGACGGATGAGGTGTATGTGGCGAGCCCCGGCGCCGATACGGCGCTATCGGATCCGTGCGAATAATCGCGCGTGAAGGTGGTGAACATGGGCTCGGTCGGCAGGGCATGCAGGTTGTGGAGAATAGTCGTGGGTGCGGCTGTAGCCTTGTCGGCGCTCTTGATATTAGCAATAGCGCTGCTGGTGCTGATTGGCGCTACGGCTAGGTATGGCTTCGGCCGACCTCTAGGGTGGAATGTACCAGTCGCTTCTTATCTCCTGCTGTACGCAATATATTTGAGCGTGGCGTATACGTTGCAGAACGACCAACACATACGGGTTACCTTTGTACTCGATCTTTTGGGGCCGCGGATGCGAGCCCGACTTGAAGTTTTGGGGCATCTTTTAGGGCTGAGTGCTGTCGCTGTCCTTCTTTGGCACAGCGGCGTTGCGTTGCACGACGCTATTAGTACAGGCGCGACCGACACGTCGGTTCTGCACGTCCCCGAGGCGGCGACTAAATTGGTGATGCCGTTGGGTCTGGCGATGCTGGTCGTTACCTACGTCTTCGTCGCGCTCAGCTCGCTTGCGGCGGCATGCGGACTAAGAAGGACGTCGGTCGACTGCGACGTCAACAGCGCGACGAGGCCGGATTGGCCGGAACATGCTGCGAGTGGACGGGCCGACGTTAGCGCTGACAAAGATCGTCAAGATCACTGAGCCGGACATGGCGGACATCGGGCGATGGCGCTGCGGGCTGCAACGGCCGATAGCGTCGAAGCAAATTTAGCCCAGCGAGCAGAATCAATGGCCGCTACCGGATACCACTTCTTTCAGTAAGCACCTAGGCAGGAGAGTCTTTGCAAATGTTTAACGTCGAGTGGTACCAGTCCGGCCCCGCAACCTTGCTGATCCTACTAGTTTTTATATTTCTCGGAGTTCCAGTCGCGTTCAGCATGTTGCTAGCGGGTGTGGTGGGGCTCGTCATGTTCAGCCATCTCGCGTTCGTCAGTCAGGCTGCGGCTGTGTTCTATGCCCAGGGCTCGGAGTACACGTTCATTGTCGTGCCTTTGTTTGTCCTCATGGCGAGCTTGATTGCTAACTCTGGTGCGGCTACAGCCGTGTTTAGCGCTACTTCGAAGTGGTTTGGTCGTGTGCCCGGATCACTGGCGCTCGGGAGTACAACAGCGGCTACGCTTTTTTCCGCAGTATCTGGGTCCAGTCCTGCTACGGCGGCTAGCGTCGGTCTGATGGCTGTTCCCGAGATGGTGCGGCAGGGCTATGATAAACGCTTGGCAACGGGCTCGGTCGCGGCAGGCGGGACATTAGGAATACTGATACCGCCGAGCATACCACTCATCGTGTACGGTGGGATTACGGAAACCTCGATAGGTAAGCTTTTCTTGGCGGGCCTTGTGCCCGGGGTGGTGATAAGCGCTATCCTGCTGGCGTACACGTTACTATGGTCACTACTAAAGCCAGCTCATGCTCCGTCTCTTGCTGGTGTTGCGTGGAGTGACCGCCTAAGATCACTGTGGGATGTATGGCCCATAGTGTTTTTGTTGTTCCTGGTAATGGGTTCCTTCTACGCGGGAATAGCCACGATCGCGGAAGCTGCCGCGGTGGGGGTTCTTGGTGCATTCGCCATCGCCGCAATGAACCGGGCGCTTTCCTTCAGGATTCTTCGGAAAAGCCTTATACAGGCATGTACGACGTCCGCGATGATACTTTTTCTCATTGCGGGTGGGTCATTTCTTGCGTTCGTTATGGCCGTCTTGAAGGTGCCGCAGGGCCTGACTGATTACTTCCTGGGGTTGGGATTGAGTGGCTGGTGGCTGGTTGCCGGATACGTGCTGCTACTTCTAGCAGTCGGCTGCATAGCGGAGACGCTCGCCGCGGTACTAATCTTCATACCGATAGTGTCTCCGGTCTTCATTGGACTTGGGTTTGACCCTCTGTGGATTGGAGTCGTGACTATAATAGCTGTCGAAGTTGGCGCTATTACTCCACCGGTGGGCCTGAACATTTTTGTGCTTCGGGGGATACTTGAAAAGCAGCTCGTGACGACAAACGAAATATATGCGGGATGTGCAGCTTATGTGCCCGCGCTACTGATAGGCCTCGCTCTGGCGATGGCTTTCCCGTCCCTGTCCACGTGGCTGCCAAATATGGCTATCCGATAGCGAGGATCTGGACATCCATCAGTCGGGCCGGCAAGTTGTGGGTGCCTATGTTCCGCCTCCGTCAGCGGCTCGCCTTTGTCTTCGCGGCTTAGGGAAACGCTGAACAAACCGAGGGTGTAACGAATTCTGTGTGTCGGTGTCTGTCAAGGTAGTTGTCGCCCCAGGCTGACTCATGCCACTGCCTTTTCAGCGGGTTCGTTTTCCGGATTAAGCTCAACGGCGCCAACGGGTTTCCAGTTGCGTGTGCCGCCACTCCAGCGCTCGGGGTTGGCGGCGCGTGCCTGCTCATAAAGGCGAGCGCGCTGCGCCAGGACGGCCTCGTCATCGCCATCGTGGCGTTGGATTGGGGTGACGAAGCGAATCGCGCTATGGCGGTGCTTGTGGTTGTACCAGTGGACGAATTTGCTCACCCACTGGCGGGCAACCGCCAAGTCAGCGAAGCCACTGACCGGAAAGCCCGGCACGTACTTGCAGGTGCGAAACAGCGCTTCGGAATAGGCGTTGTCGTTGGACACCCGAGGAGAGGCCCTAAGTGTCAACATCACCTCCGACAGTGACCGATGAGTTTCCTATATAACGGAAGGGTACTGTAGAGGAGTGAACGTACGTGGACGAATCCAACGAAGTGCAGACGGAGCCAAGCCTTGAGCGGCGCACCCGCCGGCAGTTCAGTGCCGCAGAGAAGGAGCGCCTGCTTGCCGAGCACGATGCCTTAGGGCGCGGCGAGAAAGGAGCTTGGCTGCGGCGTAATGGCCTGTACGCCGGGCAGTCGGCCACTTGGCGCAAGACGCTTGCCGAGAGCGGCACGCAGGGCTTGGAGCCGAAGAGCGGCGGACGCAAGCCAAAGGATCCACGCGAGCGGCGCATCGAGCAGCTGGAGCGCGAATTGGCGCGCCAGCAGCGCCGCGCCAAGATCGCCGAGGATCTGGTGGATCTGCAAAAAAAGTTCTTCGCGCTGGTCGAGGACGCACAGAGCGAGACATCGCGATGAGCCTTGTTGATCAGCGCCCCGCCGAGCTCCCTCGCAGCCGCGCATGCGAGGCCCTGG
>JAGRHW010000172.1 GCA_020444765.1 Gammaproteobacteria bacterium
CTGGCGGATTTTATCCGGCACATTGCCGAACAGGAAGGCGTACAAATCAGCCAACACAGGCTGGCGCGTTTCGAGCCGGTTATTTTCGACGAGGCCATGGTTTCGCTGGTCGAACAGAAGGCTTCGTCGCTCGGTTTGAGCTGCAAGCGCATGCCTTCCGGCGCGGGCCACGATGCCCAGATGTTTGCCCCCAACTGCCCGACCGCGATGATCTTCGTACCGAGTCAGGGCGGCATCAGCCATAACGTCGCCGAATATACCGCGCCACATGAAGTGGAAGCCGGCGCCAACGTATTGCTTCAGGTGTTATTGCACCAGGCCAATCAGTAAGGAATCATCACCATGTCAAGAGTGCTAAAAACCGCGGTGGCTCAACTCGGGCCGATCGCCCGCAATGAATCACGCAGTTCCAGTGTCAATCGAATGATCGAGCTGATGCGTGAAGCCAAATCCGCAGGCGCCAGGCTTGTTGTATTTCCGGAACTGGCCTTGACAACGTTTTTCCCGCGCTGGTATTTCGAGGATCAGGCGGAAATCGATTCGTTTTTCGAATCCAGCATGCCCGGGCCGGAAACCCGTCCGCTGTTCGAAACGGCGGCGAAGCTGGAAATCGGCTTTTACCTCGGCTACGCCGAGCTGGCCGAGGAAACCGGTTCCGTGCACCGTTACAACACATCGATCCTGGTCAATCAGCAAGGCAATATCGTCGGTAAATACCGCAAGATTCATTTGCCGGGTCATCAGGAGCACGAACCCTGGCGGCCGTTTCAACATCTGGAAAAACGCTACTTTGAACACGGCAATCTGGGCTTCGGGGTTTTCGACGCGTTCAACGGCAAAATGGGCATGTGCCTGTGTAATGACCGGCGCTGGCCCGAAACCTTCCGCGTACTCGGGCTGCAGGGCGCGGAAATGGTGATGCTCGGCTACAACACGCCGGTCCATTACCCGCCCGCGCCGCAACATGATCATCTACAATGTTTTCACAATCACCTGGTCATGCAGGCCGGTGCCTACCAGAACGGCGCCTGGGTCGTCGGCGTCGCCAAGGCGGGGCGTGAAGAAGGCTGCGATCTGATTGGTCAGAGCTGCATTATCGCCCCGACCGGCGAGATCGTCGCGCAATGCTCCACGCTGGAAGACGAACTGATCGTGGCTAACTGCGATCTCGATCGCTGCAAGGAAATTCAGCAGAATATCTTTAACTTCAAGCTGCACCGCCAGCCGGAAGATTATGCGCTGATCACCAAAAAATAAGCGGCAGATATGCCGCCCAGTGATCGAAACCCGGAAAGCCGCTTCAAGACAGTTGCAGGATAATATTATTCCTGAACCGCCGGTGCCGTATCCGAACCACCCAGCGCCAGATACAGCGTCGCCAGCGCGGTCAACTGGTTGTAGCGGTTTTCCAGCAATGACTCTTCGGCGCTGCGCCGGTCGTCCTGCGCGGCCAGCCAGTCCTGAATCGGCACGGCGCCGTTGCGGTACTGGTTTTCGTAGAGGCGCTCGGCTTCCGAGGCCGCGGCATATTGCAACTGCTGCTGCTCGGCCTGCAGAACATAATGCCGGCGCGCGGAGATCGCATTATCAACGTCCTCGAAAGCCTGATAGAGCGTGTTGCGGTAATCGACGACCGCGCTTTGATAATCCACCTCGGCGATCTGTTTGTTTAACTGCATTTCGTTCCAGCGCAAAAACGGTAATACCAGCCCGGCACCCAAGGTTGCTACCGGGTCACTCAACAGTTCTTTCAGCGCCGACGAAGAATCGCCCACGCTGCCACTGAGCGTCAGGCTTGGCAGATAACTGGCAACCGTTGCGTCGCTGCCGGCCAGTGCGGCGCGCAAACGGTACATCGATGCCTTGATGTCCGGGCGGCGCACCAGCAGGTCGGCCGGAATCCCCACCGCCACTTCCGGCAATACGCCTTGCGGCAGTTGTTCGATCGTGGCGCTTAGCTCGCCGGGCGGTTGGGCACAAAGAATCGACAAGGCGTTCTGCGCCTCCTGTAACTGCTGTTGCAGAGTGATGCGGCTGGCGCGCTGAGCGGCCAGGCTGCGGCGCGCCTGCAAAACATTCAAACGCGAAACCGCGCCGGCGTCATATTGCAACTGCGCAAGTTCCAGTGTTTTTTCCGCATAAGCAAGGCTGTCATCGGCCAGCACGAGACGCTGCCGCAGATAACCGATCTGCCAGTACAGCGACGCGGTGGTCGACACCAGGCCCTGCGCGGTGCTTTCAAGGTCTTCGACGCTGGCCAGCGCGGTCCACTGACTCTGGTCAACACTGGCGCCAACACGACCCCAGAGATCGGCTTCGTAACTGACCGAGAGACTCGCGGAATAACTCCGGCTGCTGTCACCGCCCTCGAGAGGCTTGCTCAGCGAAGCCGACAGATTGGCGCCCGGCTGTGGATACAGATCCTGCTCACTCAAGCCGGCCTGCAGGCGCGCCTTGCGCAGCGTCAGGGTCGCCTGCGCCAGATCACTGTTATTTTGCAGGACCTGCCCGATCAGATCGTCCAAAGCCGGATCGTCGAACTGTTGCCACCAGGCATCGATACGCACGTCGTCCGACACACTGACGCTTTGCCAGGATTCGGGGATCTGCACCGGCGGCGGCTCGAATTCGGAACGCGCCAGGGTGCCGCAACCGCTCAGCAGAGCACCGCCCAGTATCAGGGCGCTTATCAGGATTGGCCGCGCAAACGCTTTTCTCATGGTATTGCTTACTCTCTTGCCAGGGCATCCACCGGATCGAGCCGCGCCGCGCTGCGGGCCGGCAGAAAGCCAAATGCGACCCCGATCAGGGTTGAACACACAAAAGCCGCGACGATGGATGTCGTCGAATAAACCAGGGTGAAATCGCCACCGGCGTAACTGAAACCGACGCCAATCAAATAAGCCAGCCCTATCCCCAGCAGACCGCCACACAAGCAGACCAGCACCGCCTCGATCAGGAACTGGCGCATGATATCACCCTGGCGCGCACCGACCGCCATGCGCACGCCGATCTCGCCGGTGCGCTCGGTTACCGACACCAGCATGATATTCATTACGCCGATGCCACCGACCACCAGTGAGATCACCGCTATCGCGGAGATCAGCAAGGTCATGGTCTGGGTAGTTTTTTCTATATTCTCGCGGATGGTGTCAGTGTTGATCGTAAAGAAGTCCTGCTTGCCATGACGCATTTTCAACAAGGCGGTAATGCCTTCCTCGGCCGCGTCGCTGGCTACCGACTGATCGATCCGCACGGTGATTCTATCGAGATAACTCTGCCCGACCATACGCCCGGCCACGGTTGTATACGGCAGCCAGACCGTCAGGGAATCATTGTTGCCGAAGGCGCTTTCCTGCGGTCCGGTCACGCCGATGATACGCACCGGCAGGGTGCCGAGAAACAACACCTTTCCGAGCGGATCGGTCGACCGGAACAATGATCGGCGGGTGTTGTCGTCGATCACCGCCTCTTGCGCCAGGCTTGTAACACTGTCTTCATCCCAATACTGGCCGGCGACCAGCGTATAGCCTCGCACGCGGAAATACTCAGGCCCGACCCCCGACACGCTGGTGCTGACCGCCTGATTGCCGTAACGGATCGTGGCATTGGAACTGATCGACGGCGTCACGCTGTCGGCATAGGATAAATTCTTGAGGGCCTCGGCATCCTGACTGGTCAGGGTACGGACGCGTCCGGAGCGCCGGTCACCAAAGCCGCTGCCGGGGCGGATTTCGATGGTGTTAGTGCCCATCGACTGGATATTGGAGAGAATCTGTTCCTGCGAACCGGCGCCCAGCGCCACGACCGAGACCACCGAGGCGATGCCGATAATAATCCCAAGCATGGTGAGAAAGGTTCTCAAACGGTGCGCGGACATGGCCAGCAAGGCCATTTTGAAAGCCTCGCTGTAGGCGTCCCAGAAACCGGGACGGCTTTGTGCGGACGACTTGTCCTTCGAAGTCATGTCAGCCGGTTGATCAGGCGTTTTACGCTCGTCGCGAACAATCGTGCCGTCCTTGATTTCAATCATTCGATCGGCGTATTTGGCCACTTCAATATCGTGCGTGACGATCACCAGGGTATGACCGTCGTCGTGCAGCTCCTGCAACAGACGCATCATTTCCTTGCCGCTTTGACTGTCGAGCGCGCCGGTCGGCTCGTCGGCCAGGATCACGTTGCCGCCATTCATCAACGCCCGCGCAATACTGACGCGCTGCTGCTGGCCGCCGCTAAGCTGTCCCGGACGATGGTCGAGACGATCGGCCAGCCCCAGACGACCCAGCAACTGTTGCGCCCGCTCGCGGCGTTGCTGACGCTCGCGCCCGGCATAGATCGCCGGCATCTCCACGTTGCCGACGGCGTTCAGGTCGCCCAGCAGATGGTAGCGCTGAAAAATAAAACCGAAATACTCGCGGCGCAGCCGGGCCAGTTCATCGGCATCGAGTCTGGAGGTATCCTGGCCATTGATGTAATAACTGCCTTTGGAAGGGCGGTCGAGGCAGCCGAGGATATTCATCAGGGTCGACTTGCCGGAACCCGACGCCCCGACGATCGCCACCATTTCGCCACGGCGGATGTCCAGGTTGATGTCGCGCAGCACCACCAGCTCCTGATCGCCGGCCGGAAAGCTGCGATAGACGCCGCGCACCTCAAGGAGAACGTCGCTCATCGATCAGAACCTTATCGGCGGACGGCCGGTACTGTTGCGGCTGCTGCTGTTGGCGTCGGCCATGCCGGTCACCACCTGTTCGCCCTCGTCCAGACCCTCGAGAATCTCGGCCTTGATTTTATTATTGATGCCGACCCGCACCCGGCGGTACTCCAGTTCGCCGTTCGTCAACACCGGCACCTGATACCAGGCTTGCTTTTCTGCGCCGGGTCGTTCGCTTTCCTGTGCCGGCCCGCGTGCCTGATCATTGCCTTTGGCTTGTCCCACCTCAGCCGACTGAGGTGAGCGATCGGCCACCGCTTCCGCGCCGCCGGCTGACTGCCTGTCCGCCGGCGCGGGCGCGTTTTGCAATATCTGGGAAGGCACCAGCAAGACCTTTTCGGCACGCTGCAGAACGATCGACACTTCGGCAGTCATACCGATGCGCAGTGTGCCTTGCGGGTTTTCAACATCGAACAAACCATTGTAGTAAATGGCTTCACTATCACTGGCCATCATGTCGCTGTCGTCGCCATCCATCAGCGTCGGCCCCGGCTCTATGGCGCGCAGGGTGGCATTGAAACGCCGGTCGGGCCGGCCGAGGATGGTGAAATACACCGGCTGTCCGGCGTTCACATTCACCACATCCGCTTCTGAGATCTGCGCCTTGATGGTCATATTGCCGAGTTGCGCCATCTCGACGATAGTCGGCGTGCTTTGGTTGGCGTTGACTGTCTGCCCTTCTTCGACCGCGCTATACACGACCGTGCCGTCCATCGGCGCGGTGATCTCGGTATAACCCAGATCCAGCCGGGCGCTGTCGACCTTGACTTCCGCCTGCTGCCGTTCGGCCTGCAGGCGTTGCAGATCGGCGCGATAGATCACCAGATTGGCCTGCGCGCTTTCGTACTCGGAACGCGCGCTGGAATCGGCGGCGAGCATCTTCCCCTGGCGGGCGAATTCCAGCTCGGCCTGCTTGATCTGGGCTTTTTTGGCGGTAATCTGCGCATCGATGCTTTGCAGCGAGGCCTGCGCTTCCTTCAGGCTGTTCTGCTGGGTCAGGCTGTCGATGCGGGCGATCAGCTCGCCCTCCTTGACTTCATCACCCAGACCGACCAGCAACGATTCGATCTGCCCGGAAACCTGGGCGCCGACACTGACCAGTCTGGAAGCCTGCAACATGCCATTGGCCAGCACGGTCCGCTCTATATCACCGCGTTTGACCGGCTCCGTCACGTAAGTGGTTTCCGGTTCGGCCTTGTAGTTATTGTAAGCAAATACGGCAAACGCCAGCACTGCCACGACCGCCAGCATCAGCAGGCCGCGTTTGATCAATCTTTTCATGTGGGATGTGTCGTCCTAAAAGTCCATGAACACGTCAGAGGAGGATTACAGGAATGCTTCTCATTTGAAGTATATCAGCGGAATCGCAGGTGATGGATAAAGTAAGCGTAAGGGTTGGTAAAGTTCTCTTTACGAATGTAAAGAAAGTCGGGCTTCGGGCCGGATGGCGATGACTCAGGGCCCGGCCAACAGGCCCTGAAACCTCAGCCTGGTTCGGTATCCCGGGACGATAGGCTTTTTTCTTCCGTGAGCAACAGCTCCCGGGCAAAGCTGCCGCCGACTTCGGCATACATATTATAGACGGTATCCACCCCCGCCCGGCGCAGCGGCTCTTCCTCATCGGCATAGCGGATCACGGCAGCCAGCAAACCGTCATACCCCCAGGCCCGCAGGGCTTCAGCGGTGCGTTTGTTGGACTCGTGGTTCGGCATGCACAACAATACCTGTTCGATAACATGCTCACGGGGTTTGACGAAACGGTGCCAGAAATCGGGGTTGGAGGAATCCCCCTGAATCACACGGTATCCGGCACCCAGATGCTGCCCGACCTTGTCTTCATCAAACTCGATACCCAGAATCCGCTCGCTGCCGTAACGCTCGGCCATGACTTCGCGGGCACTGCTGCCAACGCGCCCCATGCCGCAGATCAGGACCCGTGCATCGTCGAGCTGCAGCCATTCGTCTTCCGGCAGGCGCTGACGGTGTTCGAGCCGCTCCAGCGAGGGCTTCAACATGCTGAAAATTTTCGCGTTGCGCATATTCAGCGGCGCGGCGATCAGAAAAGACATCACCACCGCCATTGCCACAACCACCAGCCAGTCCTCGACCAGCCAGCCTTTACTAACCGCGATGGCGGTGACGATAAGACCGAATTCGCTGTAATTACCCAGCGCCAGCGAGGCAAAGGCGGCCTGCCGCACACGCAGGCGGAAACGGCTCAACAGCAGAAAAAACAGCGCGCTTTTCAGCGGCAGCAGACAGATCAGGCCCAACGCCAGCAACAGGGTTTGTGCCGTTGGCGTGACTTGCATGCCAATGCTGAGAAAGAAACCGACCAGCATCAGCTCCTTGAGGCTGAACAGCGCGCGGGCCAGCTCTCCGGCTTTGCGGTCCTGGGCCAGCAACACGCCGAAAAACAAGGCGCCGAGATCGCCCTTGAGGCCAACCTGTTCAAAGATCACCGCACCGCCCAGCGCCATTACCAGACCGAACAGGACCAGTAACTCGCCATGCCCCGCCTCCTGCATCAGGCGCGTCCAGAGCCGCCGCCCGACCAGCAACAGCACAACCAGCAGAGCCGCCCACGGCGAAGGCAGCTTGGCGGTCGAGACCGCCAGAAACACCACCGCCGCGATATCCTGTACGATCAGTACGCCAATCGAGACCCGGCCATACTGGGCGCCCATGCCA
>JAGRHW010000173.1 GCA_020444765.1 Gammaproteobacteria bacterium
AAGACGGCACCGGCACAACCGCCGCGCGCGCTCTGACCTGATCGAGAATCTGCTGGACATCCCCGGCACTCAGCGGTTCGGCGCGGGTATGGATTTGCATATCGAATTCAGCAAACTCCAGCTGTCGCAACATCAGCATCGCCGATTGAAAGTTTTTCGCCTGCCGGGCTTTTTCCAGCAGATCGGCGGGAATATTTTCTCCGCTTCGGTAATGCGCGCTGATCATCTGCAAGGCTTCGGTATCCCAGCACCAGTTTTCCAGGAACTGGCTCGGCAGTTCCACGGCATCCCATTCCACACCGTTGATACCCGACACATCGCGAAAATCCACCTGCGTTAGCATATGCTGCAGGCCGTGGCCGAACTCGTGAAACAAGGTGATAACCTCGTTATGCGTCAGTAACGCGGGCTCATCACCGAGCGGCGGCGTCAGGTTACAGGTCAGGTAAGCGACCGGTAACTGAACCTCGTCGTCGATACGCATGCGGGAAACACATTCATCCATCCAGGCGCCGCCGCGCTTGTTGTCTCGCGCGTAGATGTCGAGATAAAAACCGCCGCGGGTTTTGCCTGCCGCATCTCTTATCCGGTAAAACCCGACATCCTTGTGCCAGACGTCAACGTCATCAATGCGTTCGATCCTCAGACCGAACAGTTTTTTTACCACTTTGAACAAACCGGGTATAACGACATTGGCTGGAAAATATGGTTTCAAATCCTCTTCAGAGATCGCGAAGACATCCTCCTTGAGTTTGTTGGAGTAATACATCACATCCCAGGCTTGTAATTTATCAGTCAGCCCGTGACGCTTGGCGAAGTCCTCCAAATCCTTGAATTCCTGCCGTGCACGGGGCGAGGATTTATCCAGTAACTGTTCAAGAAATTCCATGACGCGCGCCGGTGATTCTACCATTTTCGATTCTATGGAATATTCCGCGTAGTTTTGAAAACCAATCAGTTTCGCCTGCTGTTGCCGCAGTTGCAATATCTGTTCGATCAGTTCGTCGTTATTGAATTTTTTGTCATGCGGGCCCTGATCAGAAGCTCTCGTGCTGTAAGCGGTATAGAGTTCCCTGCGCAGCTCGCGGTTGTCGGCAAAAGTCTGGATTGCATAATACGTGGGAAATTCCAGGTTCAGCAACCAACCATCGAGACTCTTGTCTTTCGCACGTTGTGCCGCGGCGTCCAATGCATGATCCGGCAGACCGGTCAGCTCCTCTCGGTGCTCGATCAGCTTCGACCAGGCGTTGGTGCTGTCGAGTACGTTTTCAGCAAAACGGGATGCCAGCTCACTCAATTGCAGGGCTATTGACTTGAACTGTTCCTTTTTTTGCTCGTCCAGCGATACACCGCTGAGACGAAAGTCACGCAGATTATCATCAATGGCTTTTTGCTGGCCAGGGGACAGAGCTGCATAAAAAGAAGACTGCCGGATGGATTCGTATTGTCTGTATAGCGCCTGATTCTGACCTATCTCGGTCGAATACTGACTGATCAGTTTTATCCCGGCATTGTAGGCCTTGCGCAGTTCCGGGTTGTTCATCACCGAATTTAAATGCCGGATCGGCGACCAGAAACGGTCGAGTCGGTCGCCCAATAAATCCAGTGGGTAAACAAAGGAGTTCCAGTCGGGCTCGGGAATTTTTTCCAGCTGTCCGATAGCAGCCCGGTTTTCCTGAAGAATCCTGTCCAGTCCGGACTCTATACCGTTGATCTTGATTTCGCTGAATGTCGGCAGATGGGAAAATTCCGGATCCTGACGCGTCATGACACATCCTCGATAAAATGGGACAAGTTGTTACCGCAGGGGTAGCGTTGTGTCGGACAGCACTGTCGCTGTCCGATTCTTCAATAATCCTAGATGTCCAGATTGGAAACGGAAAGCGCGTTTTTCTCGATAAAATCGCGGCGCGGCTCGACCTGATCACCCATCAGGGTGGTAAACACTTCGTCCGCTGCCACCGCGTCTTCTATGCGAACCTGCAGCATCCGTCGGGATTCATGGTTCATCGTGGTTTCCCAGAGTTGCTCCGGGTTCATCTCACCCAGCCCCTTATAGCGCTGAATTGACAGGCCGCGCCGTGATTCGCTGAGCAACCAGTCCATCACCGCCTTGAAGGTATTGACTGGCAGAGTTCTTTCGCCACGCTGGACATAAGCGCCCTCTTCGAGCAAATCGTGGGTATCACCGGCAAACTCACCGATCATCCGGTAGTCCGCGCTGCGGAAAAACCCTGGGTCCAATAAAGTGAGGTGTTCATTACCGTGTACCAGCCGTTTCAACTCAATACCGAAATCCTCGCCGAGCGGACTCACTGTTGCCGAATAGTGATCGGCATTGACCTTGTCCCTGTTAATCCGTGTCAGCAAAGCATCGGTAAAGGCCTGAAGTTTAGCTTCGTCAGACAGATCTTCGATGTGTAGAGGTTTGGCAACGATCAGGGCTTCCAGTAAATCGCGCTCGTATCGCCGTGACAGGCGATCGAGCAAACGGCTGACCTTCATATAACGTTTCGCCAGATCCCCCAGCGCCTCGTCATTGATGGCAGGCGATGACGCCGTGACATGCAGTTTTGCCCCATCCAGGGCCAGTTGCAGCAGATGCTGATTTAATTCCTCATCATCCTTTACGTATTGTTCCTGTTTGCCTCGTTTTACCTTGTAAAGCGGCGGCTGGGCAATATAAACATGCCCGCGCTCGATCAGTTCCGGCATCTGCCGGTAGAAAAACGTCAACAGCAAGGTGCGGATGTGCGAGCCGTCGACATCCGCATCCGTCATGATCACGATGTGGTGATACTTGAGCTTGTCGATATCAAATTCATCGCGACCGATACCGCAACCCAGTGCGGTGATCAATGTGCCGACTTCAGCGGACGACAGCATTTTGTCGAAACGGGCTTTTTCAACATTGAGGATCTTGCCTTTCAGCGGCAGGATGGCCTGGGTTTTCCGGTCTCTGCCCTGCTTGGCCGAACCTCCGGCTGAATCACCCTCCACCAGGTATATCTCGGATTTCGCCGGATCGCGTTCCTGGCAGTCAGCGAGTTTTCCCGGCAGGCCTGCAATATCCAGAACGCCTTTGCGACGAGTCATCTCGCGTGCCTTGCGTGCCGCCTCACGGGCTCGGGCTGCATCGACGATCTTGGCGGTAATCTGTTTGGCCTCGATCGGATTCTCCGCCAGAAAATCCGCGAGATATTCTGACATATAAGACTCAACCGCGCCCTTAACCTCGGAAGAAACGAGTTTTTCCTTGGTCTGGGAGGAAAACTTTGGATCAGGTACCTTGACCGACAATACCGCGGTCAGACCTTCACGTGCATCATCACCACTGGTCGCCACCTTGGCTTTTGACAGAATGCCTTCGGCTTCCATGTAATTATTCAGCGTGCGGGTCAGAGCGGCGCGAAATCCTGACAGGTGTGTGCCACCGTCTTTTTGCGGAATATTGTTGGTAAAGCAGAAAATATTTTCCTGATAAGAGTCGTTCCATTGCAGGGCAAATTCGACCCCGATTTCGTCACGGTTACCGCTGTAGTGCAAAACACTCGGGTGCAGCGGTGTTTTATTACGGTTCAGGTGTTCGACAAACGCGCGAATCCCGCCCTCGTATTCAAACACTTCTTTCTTGTCCGATTGCTCATCCGTCAGAACTATACGGACACCGCTATTCAAAAAAGACAGTTCACGTAAGCGTTTCGCCAGAATGTCGAAATGGAACTGGGTGTGAGTAAATATTTCTTCACTCGGCTTAAAACGTATTTCGGTGCCGCTCTTATCGGCCTCACCGATTTCCTTGATATCGTGCTCCGGAACACTGAGTTTGTAACGTTGCTGATAAACTTTGCCCTGGCGGCGAATCGTCATCACCAGCCATTCAGACAACGCGTTAACCACCGAAACACCCACACCGTGAAGACCACCGGAAACCTTGTACGAGTTGTCGTCGAATTTTCCGCCCGCGTGCAGTACCGTCATAATGACTTCAGCTGCGGATTTCCCTTCTTCGGGGTGAATATCCACGGGTATGCCCCGGCCGTCATCGGTAACGGTTACCGAATTATCCGCATGCAGCGTCACAGTAATCTCGGAACAATAACCGGCCAGGGCTTCGTCGATCGAATTATCTACGACCTCGAACACCATGTGATGCAGCCCGGTTCCGTCATCGGTATCACCGATATACATACCCGGACGTTTTCTAACCGCATCCAGCCCTTTGAGTACTTTTATGTTGGAGGAATCGTAGGTTTGTTCGTTTGCCATTGAGGATCCTGTGAGCAGACTTTAACCTGCAAATTATAGCACAAATCGCCGTTTCCAGGCGTTTTGTTGGAGGCCTGAAAAACCCTGTCATGGTTCGTATAAGGCTGTATCAGCGGGTGGTTTTTTGGAGGTTTTTCGAAGGTTAAGATTGTTTCAGAACTGATTAAGCTGTATCGATTTATCAGCACGGGTAGCTGTCGATAGTATGGGTTTTCCGGCAACATCGGATTGATCCTGAGAGGATCGACTTTATTCAATCCGTTTTACTTTTCCAAGTTCCACGTGAAACATGGCATCGTTTTGCCCTGTCTTCCAGGTGTCCTGTTTGTTTCCGGTTATAAAGCATTGGATCTTCAGCCCCCTGATGGCTTCGATCAAAAGGTTTTGATGGAATTCGTCAAGCTCCGCTTCCGGATCGTCACACAATAAGACAGCCACATCACCTGTCAATGTCTTGTAAAGGTCCAGCTGCGAAAAAACCAATGCATAAACCAGTAATTTCTGTTGTCCTCTGGATACACTCTGCTTAGCGGGTGTATCGTGATACAGCAGACCAAGATCGGCACGATGTGGACCGACTGACGTAGTTTTGTATCTCAGACAGGTTTTTTCAGATTTCGACAGCGCATCTGCAAGATCGGTATTTTTGTCCCAACCTCTTCGGTAACTCACCTCGATGCTCTCTCCGATCTCAAAACGCTGTGCCCATTGTGCAAAAACCGGTCGCAAATGCGCTAGATAATCCTGTCGTGTCGCATCGAGTTGTTCACCGGCAACAGCAAGTTCCCGGGTCCAGGCCAACAACTCATTGGCATCGAAATGACTTTTCAGCAGATTATTACGCTGACCAAGAACATATTGGTAGCGCTTCCATTCGGGCAGGAAATTTGGTTCCACGTGAAACACGCCCCAATCAAGAAATTTTCTTCGGATAGAAGGTCCACCTCTCACCAGTTCATGCATATCCGGATGAATAATTTTTACCGGCAACAGACGAGCCAGTTCAGAAGTACTTTTCAGATCCTGCTGATCGAGCCGGATACGCATAGGGCCGTTTTTAATTTTGGCCAACCCTGCCCTGTGTTGACCGAAATGACTACCGGAAAAGCCTGCTCCTACCATCAATTGTTCCTGATCCCAATTGATCAACTCATTAGCAAGATGGGTACGATAGGAACGGCCGCTGGATAGGAGGTAGACGGCCTCGAGAATGGAGCTTTTTCCGGAACCGTTGGGGCCGGTTAAAAAATTGATGGCTGATGCGGGATGAAGTGAAATGTCCGTCAGATTACGGACATTCTTGATTTCAAGCTGAGTAATCTGCACGAAGTATAACTAGAGCCTCATCGGCATAATAACGTATTTCGCCTCATCGGAGTCTACCGGCATGATCAGGCAACTGCTGTTTCCGTCTTTTAACAAGAGCCGGACATTTTCTGTTTCGATACGATTCAAGGCTTCAAGCAGGTAAATGACATTGAAGCCGATTTCCACCGGTGAGGCAGAATAGGAAATTTCCAGCTCTTCACTGGCCTCTTCCTGGTCGGGGTTATTCGTCGATATCGACAGGATATTGTTCTCAAACCGCATACGGATACCGCGATATTTTTCATTCGACAGGATTGACGCCCTGGACAAGGCATGAATCAGTGCATCCTTGTCCAGTATCAATTCCTTGTCACAATCAACCGGAATCACTCGGTTGTAATCGGGAAAACGGCCGTCAATCAACTTGGTCGTCAAAGTCACTTCGTGGAAATGTAATTTCAGGTGTTGCTGAGTAAAACGAAGAGATACGTCATCATCAGCGTTTATCAAGCGACTGAGTTCCAATACTGATTTCCTTGGAATAATGACCCTGATCGGTTCATCCAAAGTACTTTCGATTGGACTCGATGAAAAGGCCAGACGATGTCCGTCTGTAGCCACACAACGCAGCCCCGTGTTGGTTACTTCCAGTAGCAGACCATTGAGATAAAAGCGAACATCCTGATTGGCCATGGAGAACTGGGTTCGTTTGACGCTGTCACTGAGTAGATGACCGGGAATCTCAATGTCCCTGCCATCATTGACATCAACCGACAAAGGAAAATCACTGGCCGGTAAGGTAGACAGTACGAACTTGCTTCGTCCAGAGCTGATCTTCAGTTTGTTATTACTCAGTTCCAGTTTGATAGTGGCTTCATCCGGTAAAGCCCGACAGATATCAAGAAGCTTTCTGGCGGGAACGGTAATCGAACCCTCTGTCTCAATAGTCGCCTGTGTTCTGGATTGCAGTTCGATCTCCGTATCGGTGGCAGTCATCGACAGAATTTCATTATGGGCCGATAACAGAACATTGCCTAAAACGGGTAAGGTCTGACGTTTTTCAACGGCGCCGATAATCTGCTGAAGAGGCGTGACGATCGTTTCTTTTTTCAGAGTGATTTTCATGGCTAATAATAAATAATATTTAATAAAGATTAATAGTGGTGATTGTTAGTCACGCCCTTTTCTGTGGATAAGCCTTTTTTTATTAAATATATTACACTGATATAAAATTCTGTATATCTGGCTGTGAAGTTGTGCCGAACGTGTTGGTGATATGTCATTGGATTATTAGATCTTCCTTTGTACACACGTTTGTAAGTCGTATGCTCACATGGTTATCCACAGCTTCTCATGTCGAGAGAATGCGTAGAATATTCGAGTAATCCTCGTTGACCTTGGTGTCCGTCTGCCTTAATTCGGCGACTTTCCTGCAGGCATGCAAAACCGTCGTATGGTCCCTGCCCCCAAAGACATCACCAATCTCCGGCAGGCTTCGGTTGGTCAATTCCTTGGCAAGACTCATGGCAATCTGGCGAGGCCGCGCGACCGACCGGCTGCGCCGTTTGGATAAAAGATCGGCAACCCGGATCTTGAAGTACTCGGCAACCGTCTTCTGGATGTTCTCGATGGTGACCAGTTTTTCCTGGACGGCAATCAGGTCACGAATGGCATCCCGGGCAAACTCCAGTGTGATCGGTGAACCGGTAAACTGAGAATTGGCTAATACCCGTTTAAGCGCGCCCTCGAGCTCCCTGACATTGGAGCGAATCCGCTTGGCGATAAAAA
>JAGRHW010000174.1 GCA_020444765.1 Gammaproteobacteria bacterium
CGTGCAGGGCAATCGAGGCAATCAGGAGGACCAGGACGGAAGTGTCGGCCAGCGGCTGGTAGACGATACGATACAACTGCGGCCCCATCGGTACGAGAATCGCCAGCGTCAGTAAGATCTGCAGTAGCAGCGGCATCTGCGCCAACGGCAGCAAATAGCAGGCGATCAACAGCAGCAGCGGATAAGCCAGATTCGACAGCAACGATGAGCGCAGGCTTACCGCCGAACCGCCGCGCAGGGCTGCCGGCAGATCAAGCAGAAACACCAGCAGGGCCAGCGCACACAGCAAACCGACGGTGCCGGGTATCTGCCCGGCCTGCAGGGTCACCAGCGTCAAGGCACCGAAAGCCACGAACTCGCCTTGAGGAATGAAAATGATCCGCGTCACGGCAAACACCAGAACCAGTGCCACGCCAAGCAGTGCATAGATCGCACCCGACGTGATGCCGTCCTGCGCTAGCAGCGCAGCAATCTGCAAATCCATCGATTCCTCCAGGCACTGTCTATGCAGTGTTGTTATAGGTATCACCCGGCCCGACTTGACGCCTGTTGCCGGTGTCAGATGAATTTACATGCAAACTAACTAACTTGTCAAACGATTGATCAATTAATTAGTTGCATTATGATGCCGATAATCTGACCTGACGAGCCGTGCCGGGCTCGCTATACTTTTTGTCTGTGTATCAGGAAGCAAAACCTTGACTAACGACGCCGATAAGGCCACCAGCGCACTCAATCAAACCGAGGAAGCTATCCTCGACCTCACCGGCACCGAGCCCTTGCTCGGTCAGGCTGCAATTGCGGATAGACTCCGCGATCAGGGATTGCAGATCTCCGCCTCCGGGGTGCGCTACATTCTGCAGAAGCACGGACTGGAAACCGCGCCCAAACGACTGCAGGCCCTGCTTGCCGGCGGCACCCGCTCGCTGACACCGGATGAAACCGAGCTGCTCGAGCGCGGCAAACGCAGCGGCCGGCTGCGCGCGGTTAGCGATGGGAACGGTTCGGAAGACGGCGAGGACGCCGCCAGTCGCCAGGAGAGAATCATCAACGCGGCCGCCGAACTGTTTGCCACCCAGGGCTACGACCGCACCTCGATGCGCGATATCGCCCGCCAGGTAGGGCTGCTGCCGGGCTCGGTCTACCACTATTTTCCGTCCAAGGAAGAACTCTACCAGGCTATTCACCGCGCCGGCTTCGAAGGCATACTGGCCAAACTCAACCAGGCTGCGGCCGAAGGCAAGGACCCGTGGGACAAACTGCGCCTGGTTTGCCGTACGCATGTGACAGCCATGCTCGAGGGCGCGCCCATCCACCGGGTAACCGGCCACGGCCTGGCCTTGGTCGGCGACAATGCCCTGCTCGACAAAATCCGCGACGCCAGAGACGCGCACGAAAACGTATTCCGCGAACTGATCGAACAACTGCCGCTGGCCCCGCATGTTGACCGCGGGCTACTGCGCCTGTCGCTGCTCGGCTCGATCAACTGGATTGTTATCTGGTATCGTCCCGGCGGCGGAAGCACACCGGTCGAAATCGCCGATGCAATGGTCGATATGATTCGTCTGAAAAGCGAGGCGGACTGAAAACTCTAACTGCCCGGCGGAATAGCAAAATACGCACTATAGTGCATTATTCTCTGACCGTATTGCCGATGCTGTGATGAATGATCCTGCTCTTTCTTGCTACCCGATACAAAGCCGACGACTTATCCCGCCGATTCGCCTGACTGCAAATATTCTTCACAACAGCGTGCCAGCTCCAGGGAGCAGTCCAGCACCTTGCGTCGCGAGGTATCGAGGATATAGTCCGCCATGCGGTATTCGGCTTCGCGCTCGGCCAGTATCAGCTTGAGATCTTCCATGGCCTGTTCGTTATCGGCCATCGGGCGCATGTCGCCCTGATCCATGACCCGGTTCATATGCTCTTCCGCGGTGGCTTTCACCCAGACGGTAAAGTAGTTGTCGAGCAAACGGCTGTAGGTATCGCTTTCGGTGACCAGTGAACCGCCGGATTCCACCACCGCCAGGGGATGGGTTTCGATGGTCTGTTCCAGAGCCTGTCGCTCGATACGCCGGTAGGCATGTTGCCCGCCCAGCGAAAACAGCTCGCCGATGGACATCTGGGCAATTTCCTCGATTACGTCGCCGAGCCGGATAAACGGCAGTTTGTATTCATCCGCCAGCAGACTGCCGAGACGTGTCTTGCCGGCACCGCGAAGACCGACCAACGCTACGCCCTGAACCTGACCGCCGGATTTGACGAAACGGCGTTTCAGCAATTCCAGCGCGGCTTCCTGCTGTTCGGCATTGAGACGCGCAAGCATCATTTGCAGTGCCGGACTACCGGGCGCGGCGCTTGCGTTCGGCAGCAGCTCGGTCAACTGGACTTCCATGGCCCGGGCGATCCGCCACAGCAAGGACACGGACAGATTGGCCTTGCCACTCTCGGCCTGTGCGAGATAGCGCTCGGAGACTCCGGAATGTTTGGAGAGATGCTTGCGAATCATGCCTCGGCGTGTACGGATTGCACGGATGCGCTCCCCGATGCTGTGGATATATTGCTCGAGTTCGGCCTCGTTGAGGCTGGATTCGGCTACTTTGAGCGTATCGCCGGTGGATTCTTTGAGTGCCATAGCTTCCAGTTCTTCGTCGTGTTTGCCCAGGGTCTGTTAAGCACCGGATGAAAGCTACATTATACAGGCATTTGCATCAAGCGAGATGCGAACACATCACGCTTGCCGGCACCGAGTCAGGCACAAGACCGGCGGCATCGGTTCCGGGAAGCCTTAGCTACCCGCCAAGACCATGCGGCGCCGGTGCCCGGTTGACGATATCGCGCATCAGGCGGCTGAATTGCTCGGCCGGTTTGTCACCGAACAAGGGATCCTCATGATCGGTAAAGGCCGCATCCAGTGGCATCCAGTCTTCTTCAGTCAGCAACTTTTCGGCCAGCGGCAAAACGTGTTTTTCCTCGGTTGACATGTGCTTCCATTCAAAATCGCGGTAAAGCGTCGCCTGACGGGCAAATTCGGCAAAGTCTGCCGGGTCCCGGCTGAGTTTGAATTTTTCCAGCGCTTGACGCAACGCCTTGATCATCTTGGCGCCGGAGCTGTGCTCTTCGTCAAGCCTGTCGAGAACCTCGGCGATCGCCGGCGATTTTCCGCGCAAACAGGGAAACAGGAATTCATCTTCCTTGGGATGATGGAAACGGTACAGAAACGTTTCAAAATACTGCAAGACTGTATCGAACAAGGCCGCGTCGGGAACGATACGGCCGGCCAGGGTATCCTCGATCACACCCTGCATGCAGGCGATAACCGAGGCCAGACGACGGTGTTCGGTACGGATAATTCCGGGTGTTTTCGCCATTACGTATTCCCCTTAAACGCCGATGTGCCGGTGCAGGATGTCAGGTTGTTCACGCAGTGTCGCCGAATCGCCTTCGTAGACCACTTCTCCTTTCACCAGAATGACATTGCGATCCGTCATATCGAGAATCGCATTGATGTTTTTGTCGACGATCACCGTGGCGATACCGTCTTCGCGAATCAGCTGGATAATACGCCAGATTTCCTCGCGGATCAGCGGCGCCAAGCCCTCGGTGGCCTCGTCCAGAATCAATAGATCGGGGTTGGTCATCAGCGCCCGACCGATCGCCAGCATCTGTTGTTCGCCGCCCGACAACTGCGTACCCATATGCGATTCACGTTCGGCCAGCCTGGGAAAGGTATCCATCACCCGGGCGTAATCCCAGCGCGCGCTGCCGTCGCGGCCGGGCCGAGCCGGCATCAGCAAATGCTCACGCACGGTGAGGTTATGAAACATCCCGCGCCCTTCCGGCACATAAGCCAGATGACGACGCACCACTTTGCAAGGCCGCTGACCGGTGACATCCTCACCCAGTACCTTCACCGAGCCTTGACGCGGCTTGACGATACCGAGCAGGGATTTCAACGTTGTGCTCTTGCCCATGCCGTTGCGTCCGAGCAGGCTGACGGTTTCGCCGGGTTTGACGGTAAAGTCGATGCCGTGCAGGACATGCGAAGCGCCGTAATAACTGTGCAGGCCGCGCGCCTCGATCAGGTAGTCGCCTTGTATTGTCATGACAGTTCACTCCCGAGATAGGCTTCCTGGACCTGGCGGCTGGCGCGGATCTGCTCGACATCGCCGGACTCCAGCACGCGACCGTTGACCATCACGGTCAGTCGATCGGCCACGGCAAATACCGCGTCCATATCGTGTTCGATCAGCAGAATCGTATAATCACCGGCCAGCTCACGAATCAGGGTGACAAGATTTTCCGACTCCTCCTTGCCCATGCCGGCCATCGGCTCGTCCATCAGCAACAACCGAGGCCGGGTGGCGAGCATCATGCCGATCTCAAGCTGGCGTTGTTCACCGTAGCTGAGATTCGAGGCCTGCCGCCCGGCCCGGTGTGCCAGTCCGCAACGCGTCAGGCTTTCCTCGGTATTGGCGCGCACCTCGGCCAATCGCTCGGCATTGCGGAAAAACCGCATCGGCCGGCGCAGCCGCGACTGCGCCGCCAGCCAGACATTCTCGGCCGCGCTCAGACGCGGGAAGATATTGGTTTTCTGGTAGCTGCGCCCTATACCCAGATGCGAGACCCGATACGGTGGCAGGCCTGCAATTTCATTGCCCTCGTAGCGAATACTGCCAGACGAAGGCGGTAAATCACCGGACAGCAGATTGACCAGCGTGCTTTTGCCTGCACCGTTCGGCCCGAGGATAGCGTGCACCTCGCCCTGCTGCAGGGCGAGATTGACCTGATCCACCGCGGTCAGACCGCCGAATACCCGCGTCAAAGCCTCGGTCTGAAGCACCGTTTTGGTCATGCCTGCGTCTCCCTGACCCGTGCCTGGCCTGCAGGTTTTTTGCTTTCAGCCTTGTCTTGTTCGCTAACCCGGTTTCTCGACTTGCCGAGCGAGAGCAGCCAGCCGGCGATACCTTGTGGCATAAACAGCACCACCGCCACCGATACCGCACCCATCAGCAGCAGCCAGTGTTCGGTCAGACCTTCAAAGATGTAGTGCAGTATTTCAAACGTGAAAGCACCGAGAATCGCGCCGAACAATGTGCCGGCACCACCGAGAATCACCATCACCAACGCGTGCCCGGAGGCATGCCAGCCCATGATCGAGGGATTGACAAAACCATATTGCGTGGCCGAGAGAAAGCCGGCGAGTCCCGCCAGCATGCCGGCGATGACAAAACACACGACCTTGTAGTGATTGACGTTGTAACCGAGCGCCAGCGTGCGATGTTCGTTCAGGTGAATACCGGTCAGCACGCGCCCGAAAGGCGAACGCACCAGCATTCGCAGCAGCAGATACACCGCGACCATGCAAGCCAGGCACAGGTAGAAAAAGGTCTGGCGGTTTTCCAGATCGAGCAGGTTTATACCGCCGAGGCTGACCTCCGGTTTCATCATCAGATACATGCCGTCCGAGCCGCCGGCAAAAGCTGCGTCATTAACCAGGTAGAAACCCATCTGCCCGAACGCCAGCGTCACCATGATAAAATACACGCCGCTGGTGCGGATGCTTAGCAGGCCGACCAGCAAAGCCAGCACACCGCTGAATGCCAGACTGGCCGGCAGCACCAGCCAGATATTCGCCGCCTCGTATTCCGGCGCCAGCAGGGCCAGCACATAACCGGCGGCACCGAAGAACAAGGCATGTCCGAGGCTGACCATGCCGGTCACCCCGACCAGCAGATCGAGACTCATGGCGAAGATCGCCAGAATGATAATCGTGGTGAGTTTTTGCAGGATAAACGCCGCGCGTTCGCCGACGACGGCTTCGCCGTACAAGGGATAGAACGCCAGCAACAGCAACAATACAAGCAGTAGCAGGCTTACCGGACGTGGAATCTGTGTCATAAAATCTCCCCCGCTCTCAGGCGAACAGACCGCGCGGACGCCATAACAGCACCAGAGCCATCACCAGATATACCATCACGCTGGCCAGTGCCGGCACCAGCACCGGACCAAACGTACTGACCAGCCCCACCAGCATGGCGCCGAAAAAAGCTCCCTTTATCGAACCGATCCCCCCGATGACCACCACCACGAAACAGATAATCAGGATGCCATCGCCCATGCCGGGGTAAACCGAACTGAGCGGCGCGGCAATCATGCCGGCAAAACTCGACAAGGCGACACCGGCAGCGAAAATCAGGGTAAACAGCGTGCGGATGTCGATGCCGAGCGCATCCACCATATCGCGGTTGCTGGCACCGGCGCGGATAATCATGCCGATACGGGTTTTCTGAATGATCCAGTACATTGCCAGCGCCAGCACCAGACATACGGCCGAGACCACCAGCCGGTAAACCGGATAGCTTAGGGTGTCAGTCAGTGCGATCGAGCCGCTGAACATCGCCGGCACCGGCACGCCGTGCACATCGTTACCCCAGATGATGCGCTGCATCTCGTTGAAGATCAGGATCAGGCCGAAAGTCAGCAAGACCTGCAGCAGATGATCGCGATCGTACAGATAACCGACCAGAAAACGCTCGATGACAATGCCGAGCAAGAGCATCACGGGAATACCAAGCACGATTGCCAGCAGCAGATTACCGGTCCAGGACACCAGCGCATAACACAGATAGGCGCCGATCATATACATCGCGCCGTGCGCCAGATTGATAATACCCATGATGCCGAACACCAGCGTCAGACCGCTGGCGATCAGGAACAGCAACAAACCGGTCTGGATGCCGTTCAACAACTGGATAAGCAGAAAAGAGATATCCACAGCAACAGCCTCGCGTGCTCGGAAGTGATCGATACCCCGCCCTGCACGGACGGGGTCATGCATGCAGAAACCTGACGGTTCAGGGATTCATCTTGCAACCGGTGCCCGGATCGGCCAGACCTTCCGCGGCTACGGCGATCATACGGTTTTCACCCTCTTGCACTTCACGCACATAGACATTCTGCGCGGGATTATGCGATGGCGAAAACGTCCAGGCACCGCGCGGGCTGTCGATCGTGGCGGACGACATGGCCTTGATCAGGGCATCCTTGTTACCGGTATCGCCGCCGACAGCGTCAAGACCGGTCACCAGCAGTTTGCCCGCGTCATAGCCCTGCACCGCGTAAATATCGGCCGGCTTGCCGAAGTTGCTGTTATAGGCTTCGCGGAAAGCATTGTTGACCGGGTTGTCGATTCCATCAGCATAATGCAGCGTGGTGGTCACGCCGGTTGCCGCATCGCCCTGCGCCTGCAAGGTCCCGTCGGTCAGAAAACCCGAACCAAGCAGCGGTACGCTCTCCTTGAGACCGGC
>JAGRHW010000175.1 GCA_020444765.1 Gammaproteobacteria bacterium
CTTCCGGTGTGTCGAAGTCCTGTTCGACGTCGAGGTCATCGTCGACTTCGGCTTCGTCCATGCTGTCATCGTCGGTTTCCTCGATTTCCCGGTCCAGATCGTCATCGAGGTCATCATCATCGTCACGCTCATCGTTGTCATCAATATCGTCCAGATCGTCTTCCCTGTCGTCGAGGCCGTCTATATCGTCATCGCTATCATCATCGAGGTCATCTATATCATCGTCGCTGTCATCATCGGAGTCGTCTATATCGTCGTCGTTATCATCATTGAGGTCATCAACATCGTCGTCGCTGTCATCATCGGGTTCATCGACATCGTTGTCACTGTCATCATCGGGTTCATCGATATCGTTGTCACTGTCATCATCGGGTTCATCGATATCGTCGTCGCCGTCATCGTCGGGGTCGTCTACATCATCATCTGCATGGGCCGCCTGCGTGGCGCTCATCAGTACCGGCAAGGAAACCGAGCTGAGCCCGATAAGCTGTGGCGGCGTGAAGGTTTGAGTAATCACCAGCGTGCCGATTGACAATTGCGAAAGCCTTTTTGCCCAGATGGACATGATATACTCCAGCCAAAATTCTATTTTGATAACGTTGCAGCTTGGCTTTTTATTCTCTTCCAGGGCGTATCTTTTTTCTATTTTATCTCACTTTCTATTCGGTTATGTGGAATAAACCCCTCGACGAACGCGTTATCCGGGAAACTGTTTATGGTAAGTGAGGCAGATTTGCGGCAGCAAATTGTTGCGGTAATTCCGAGGATGCGGCGTTTTGCCCGCAGTCTGTGCGGCAACACACCGGATGCTGATGATCTGGTGCAGGTGGCTCTGGAAAAAGCCTTGACACGATTGCATCAGTTTACCCCGGGCACTCGTCTGGATAGCTGGTTGATGCGCATTGTGCAGACCAGTTTTCTGGATGACCGGCGTAAGGCGTCGCGTCGGGAAGAAGGTCTGGATGAAGAGTCACTGAGCCGCTTGCCCGAGGCAAGACAGGATGACGACAGCGAGCGCAGCAGCAAGGTGCGGGATATAGATCGCGCACTGCTTCAGTTGCCGGAGGAGCAGCGCGTTCTGGTCGGCCTGGTGCTGGTGGAAGGCTATTCTTACCGCGAAGCCGCAGAGATCATGGCGGTGCCGACGGGGACGGTCATGAGTCGTTTAGCGCGGGCCCGCAAGGCCCTGGTAATGCATCTTCGGGAGGAGGGCTATGAGTGAGTATGAGCATATGAAAGACCGCCCGGCGGACGTCACCCCCGAATTGTTGATGGCTTATGCCGATGGCGCGCTGGACGCCGACGAAATGGCCAGGCTTGCCGACATCGTCAATGCCAATCCGGAGTTGCAGAATGAAGTCGCTGTCTATACAGAAAGCAGACAGGCCTTGGGGCAGGCGTTCGACCAGATGCTCGACGAGCCGGTGCCGGATCACTTGATGGCGTTGTTGCAGGACAAGCCTGACAGCGCGCAGACCGGTGCTGCAGATTCCGCTGATAAAGTGGTTTCATTGCAGGCAGCCCGGGAGAAACGGGCCGGTGGGCTTATCCGCTCGGGCTGGGGACAGGCTATCGCCGCCAGCGTTATGTTGGCGCTCGGTGCCCTGATCGGAACCAATCTGACAAAAACCGGGCCTGACGGCGTTATCGATCCTCACGAGCTGGTGTATGCCGGCTTGATCGGCCTGGAAACACCGTTGGGCAAAGCACTCGAAACCGCGCCGTCAGCAGAGGTTTTGACGCTGGAAGGCGGCGTTTTCAGCGCCATTCAGACGTTTTCAACCGGGCAGGGCGTGCTCTGCCGGGAATACGAAGCCGGGCACAGCGGCAACGGCGTTGTTGGTGTCGCCTGCCGGACCGAAGCCGGCTGGCGCGTGGAAATCCTGCTGGCCGACACCACGCCCGCGGGAACCGCCGGCAGTGATTATCAACCGGCATCCGGAATGGACAGCGCGGCGCTCGACCAGGTGCTCACCGGTCTGGGGGCTTTGCCGGGGCTGGATCAGGGGAAGGAAGCCTGCCTTCTTGAGCATGGCTGGTCAGCCGAACGCTGTGGGATTCCTTCGGCGGGTTCGCTCTGAACGTGGAGACCCGATATCGGACAAATGAGCCTGGTGACGGAGTTGTAATATTACTGAGACAATTACCGGTTTCAAGATCCGGCCGGCCTGAAGTGTTCGGGAAAACTACCGGGACTTCAGTTGAACCAATTAGTGAAGCCCCGGTATTTTTCAGGAAGACGGATGATCAGGTAACCACTTGCAGGAATGTGTCCTTTATCTGCCGGTCATGGTAGAAAATCGCCTTGCCGACTTGCTCAGCGTCCCAGGTGACCGGTTCATGGTCCGGATAGTGGTAATCTCCACCGGTAAAGACTTCATTGCGGTTACCTGAGGTGTCGAAGAAATAGACGGTTTGGCCATGTGTCAGACCGTGACGGGTAGGGCTGACATCAATTGTGGTATCGGTCATTGTCAGCAGGTCAGCGGCGCGCAGGACATCATTCCAGCTCTCGAGGTAGAAAGAGACATGATGCAGCTTGCCCGGTTCCGGGTGCTCTATAAAAGCCACGTCATGCGCTTTTGTGCTGATGGTCAGAAACTGGGCGATACGCTTGCCGTCCGGGGTCAGTACTTGTTCAGCCAGCTCGAAACCCAGTACATCCCGGAACAGCTTGAGTGTTTCATCCAGATTCGGTCCGTAAAGCAGGCAGTGATCGAAACGCGTGGCCTTTATGCCGCTCAGGTTTCTTGGCCAGGCTTCGGGGTTTCGGTCTGACACGCCCCATTTGCCGGTTTGCAGCTTGCTGGCAAAGATTTCGATGTGATGGCCGGTCGGTGCGGCAAACCTTAGCCGGCGACCGCAGTCCTTCAGTTCTCCGGCAGGCAACTCTTCGATGTCGCAGCCGAAGGCTTCGAGTTCATCGCGCAGTTTGTCGACCACGTCTTCGCTGATACATTTATACGCCACGAAGTCCATGCCGGCTTCGTCGGCCTGACGAAGAATAACGGAGTATTTATCCACCTCTGTCCAGGCCTTGAGATAGACCCGCCCCTGGTCATCTCTGTCCATTTCAATAAGGCCCAAAACGTCTGTATAGTGTTTGACTGCTTCCTCCAGATCGAGTACACGAAGCTGGATATGTCCAGGGCGCATTACACCTTTTCTCATGAGAGTTACCTCCGGATTGCGTTGGTTTTATGGATGTGCCGCAGGCCTTTAGACAGGCTCTTAAGCCTGAAGCGCTTGGCATCGGATCGGAAAAATCTTATAACCGCTCAGAGTGTTTGGATATCGGCCTGCTGCAAGCTTTGTCCGAATAACGCAAGCTTGTGAAATTAAAAGGTCGACCCGTCTATTTAAACCGGCGGAAAAGTACCGAATGGTTTAAAGACCTGAGTGGATCAGGTAAGCGTGTAGGAAAAAGAGTCTCCAGAGTCGATTGATAAAAGCCAACTCTGGAGACCTTGAGCACCAGGAATCAAACGGGGTAGACAAGATAACGGGGCAGTACGGTTGTATCTAATATGGCCTGCTTGCTTACAAAGCGGGCCGTATCACCCTTGACCAGGACTTTGTCTTTGTAAACGCCCGAGACCAGGACTTCCGTGCTTCGGGTATCGTCGGGGGTATAGAGGATCTGAAGGTTACTGGTTACGTCAAACGTGTTCGCTGAATCATTACAGGCCTCTATACTCAGGCATTGGGTAAAGTGGCGTGTCCAGTAATCCTGGTACGTGCCTTTCCATATTTCGTCGATATAGCTGACCCGGTCCTTCAGGCGGTTGTAACTGTCGTCGAGCATGAAACTCAGTTCCAGACCATTTTCAAAGTTTTCCCTGGAAATACACCGATAGTTCGATGTGGCAGACTCCTCGAAAGAGTCAAGCCAGGCACTCATATTTTTTTCGTCAAGTGCACGGATGTATCGCATTTGCAGGTCATTGATGGTGTCTTTGTGAAGATTGATGCTCATTGTACTTGCTCCCGCTTGAACCCCATGACCTTACGATAATATTCCCAGCGTGGTAGATTGCCGGATTCATCGTTCTGCTTGATTTCCGGGCTGAGCGTATAAAAATCAGAGACACCTTTCTGGAACTCCACCGTGCCCGGTGTCTGAACCCCGATATGAATACGATGGAAAATTGAAGCATCTTCCATCGAGATAAGACCGCATGGTCCAAGAAGGTTTGATGATTGGCGCAGGCGATGTCTCGCCAGTTCTTCGTCATCATCGAGATGCGAGAAGTAGGCGTAGTGAACTTCCGTCGTTTCAGCATCGATGGCGAACGAGAAGCGCAGATTGATCATATCCAGGTGTTTGGTGGCAACAAACATGGGAAAGAGTTGTAATACCCGTGAACCGGTACTTGGATCGACGCCTTTGAATTCGATAATAGAGGAATCGTTGAGCAGGTCGGTATCGGATGCCTGTGAAAGCTGCGATTCAATGGCCCAGTGTCGTTCGTTAACATCGTATTGAATGCCTTTGCCGCCTTGCCAGTTGAGAAGGCTGAAGGCGCGATGCAACAGGGGGGCGTGAAAACCGTCGTTGTCGTTATAGGCTTTCCAGTTGGCTTTGTATCTGACCTTTTGATAGCCAAGTAATTTCAGGCGACCGTCATCGGCGAGAATCGTGCTGAGTGGACCCAGGGTTCTCTCACCCAGCCACTCAAGCAGAGAAGCCGTGTCACTGCTGAATGTAACGAAGATAAGGCCTTTATAACTTTCGGTTCTGGGTTGTTTCAGCGGGTAGTTTTCCTTTTTGAAACCTGGCGAGTATTCCTTCTGACTGGGGCAACCGACGAGTTGGCCGTCTTTGGAAAACAACCAGCGATGATAGGGACACTCGAACTCCTGTTTGTTGCCCATCGATTCCGTGACGATTTGATTGCCGCGGTGGGAGCATGAGTTAAAAAATACTCTCACCTGTTTGTCATCGCCTCTTGTGGCGAATAATGGAACTTTGCCTATCTGGCAGGATTTGAAATCACCGATTTCAGGTACTTCACTTTCGTGACAAACAGCGTGCCACTCTGGGCCGTAAAAAATACGCTCCAGTTCTTTCTCAAATATGTCCTTGTTCACAAAGACTTCTTTGGGCAGGACATTCAGCTTGGCCGGCCAGGGCCTGTCGGTAATATCAGTCATTCGACTATCTCCTCAGCGATGTAGTTTGTTTGCATGTAATGATTTGGGAGCGACAACCAAAACCTTGCTCCCGATTCGCAGAAGAAACTATCACGCGGATTAAGCGTTCAGAAATCCGTTGCGTGCATTCCTTGTCCCATAAACGCAAGTCGGCGAAATCTTCAGGAAAGGGATGTTGTTCTGCAGGGAATGGATAGTTGGGTCTAAGTCGAATGCTTAAGCTGATGTCGATGGTGTAAAACGATAATGTCGAGGAGCTGAGTATATGAATATAAAACGTAGAAACGGGGTTTGCTTATTGCTTGGGGCTGTTATGCTTCAAGGACTATCTTTTAACGTATCGGCGGCCAATAACGAAAAAATCAAAGTGGGTGTGATGCTGCCTTTCAGTGGAGTGTATGCGCATCTTGGCAAAACCACGCGGGATGGCATGTTGCTGGCCATCGAGCAGCATGCGGACATGCTCAACGGCAGGGAAATTGAGTTTGTCGAATCCGATACAAAAGCTCAACCCGCACTTGCGCCGGAGCTTGCTTCAGAAATGCTGAACCGGCACAAGGCGGACTTTGTCGTTGGGCCGGTCCATTCGGGCGTGTTACTCGGAATGTTACGGGTACTGCGGAATCAGGACACAGTCATGATTATACCGAATGCAGGAGCACAGGTGGCAACCGGTCAGTTATGTGCACCCAATGTGTTCAGGACGTCGTTTTCAACATGGCAGACGACTTACCCCATGGGCCAGGTGGCAATAGACCGGGGTTACAAGAATATCTATACAATAAGTTGGAATTATACAGGAGGCAAGGAGGCAATTGCCGGGTTCGAGGAGTCGTTCAAAGCGGCAGGCGGAACCATCAGCAAACAAATTCTGGTGCCTTTTCCATCCACTAACTTCCAGCCAATCATCAGTGATGTTGCGAGTGCGAAACCCGATGCTGTCTTCGTATTCTTCGCCGGAGGCGGGGCAATCGAGTTTGTTAATACTTATTCCGCTATGGGCTTAAGCGATACTATCCCTCTTTTGGGTGCGGGATTTTTAACTGAAGGAACGCTGGAGCAGCAGGGTGATGCTGCGGAAGGGATTTTAACGACATTGCATTATTCAAACAGTCTGGAAAATGCTGAAAATGAGGCTTTCCGCGCTGCATTTCAGAAAAAATATGACTATGAACCTGATCTTTATTCAGTGCAGGGCTATGACACTGGACTGTTGATCGTGGAGGCCGTGGCAAGTGTGGGTGGCGACGTTTCCGACAAGAAGAAAATGCTGAAGGCAATGAGTGAACTCAGGATACAAAGCCCGCGTGGTGATTTTACATTCTCCAAGGCCAATAACCCGGTACAGGATATCTATCTCAGAGAAGTGGTCGAAGGTAAAAACCTTGTCAAAGGGATTGCTTCAAAGTCACTTGAGGATCCGGCAAGAGGCTGCGATCTCTAAATCATCATATCCTTTGCGATGTCTTGCGATTCATGAGTCGGTGCAGGGAAGCACTGATTAACGGAAGCAGGCATGTAAAAAATCCTTAAGAAGCTCGGACTTACGTTATGACAGAAACTGCTTTGAGTGATCAGCTGATATTTCTCTGTGCGCTGGCGGACATACCTGAGAATAGAGGCCTGAGAATTTCCATTCCCGATTACAAACCGGTGGCTGTGTTCAAACATGATGATGGGGTGGCTGTCGTCGATGATAGATGCACGCACGGAAATGCCTCGCTTTGCGATGGTGAGGTCGATGGACGAGACATAGAGTGCCCTTTGCACGCCGGGTCTTTTGACCTTGTTACCGGGGAGCCGACGTCGGCGCCCTGTACGATTCCTCTGCGCGTGTATAAAACCCGTATATCGGGCGACAAGCTTTATATGGTGCCGGACAATGTATAAAGTTACGCTGGAGTCCGGCGAAAGTTTTGCATGCGCGGATGAAAGAATCCTTTCATCTGCACTGCGCAACCGGCTTGGGTTTCCGTACGAATGCAACTCTGGTTCCTGCGGTATCTGTAAATTTACCCTGCTGCGGGGTGAGGTCCGGGATTTATATCCGGACGCCCCCGGCTTGTCGGAACGCGACAGAGGAAAAGGGAGAAAACTCGCCTGTCAGTGTAAACCGGTTTCAGACCTCAATATCAAGGTCGCCCTCAGCGA
>JAGRHW010000176.1 GCA_020444765.1 Gammaproteobacteria bacterium
TGCTGGAACTCCATACGTTTGGTGAAGAGAGCTGGTCTGGCAATGAAGAGGGTTATTGTCTTGAGTAAGCACGGAAAGCACTCAACCAATCAATCAATGTTGCCTCACGGCTGGTCATCCCTTCAGACAGCTCACTATTGAGGTGTTACAGGAAGATAATCGAAGATGCTTGTTCGTTCGGCAAGAATGACTGATATGGAAAAAATCGCCGCAACCCATAGGGCTTCCATTCGCGATTTGTGTTCGGCGTTCTACACCAAGCAAGATATAGATGCTTGGACAGGAATTATTGACCCCGGCATCTATGAGAGCGCCATCAAAGAAAAAGTCATGATTGTCGCTGAGGAAGAAGGTGAGATAGTCGGACTTGGAATATTAGATTTAGAGCGTAGAGAAATAGGGGCGATCTATATTCATCCCAGGGTTAAAGGGGCTGGGGTTGGCGCTTGTTTGTTGTCAGCGTTGGAGGCCAGGGCATCGAACGATCACGCAGAACGATTGACCTTGTGTTCAACCATTAATGCGCTTGGGTTCTACAAGCATCATGGCTACATGAGTGAAGGGAAGGCATTTCATGAGCTTCCTGATGGTTTAAGGCTTGAGTGCATTCGGATGTATAAAGATCTAGTAAAAGAATAGATCTGTAGCAAGTCAAAGCGCTGGAGAGGAAAGCCTTGCCCTGTGGATTAGGCTTTGTATTATGTTTTTAACTTCGTTTCGGTGAAGTCAATCCATCGTAAAGCTACAACTCCAGACTCCGAGTTCGAAGTATTTGTGATTCGTATTGGTGAATTGCCAAAGCAGATCGACGTCGAGGGACCTCCACTTGAATCAAAGTAGAATTCAAAAAGCATGATGATTGCCTCAAGCCAACGGCAAAAGCTGTGTTCGCTTCACTCGCATTGCTCCTGGTGGTGGCTGAGGCGGGCGTTAGCGCAATAAAATATGGCTATTTAGCCATATGTTTGCTAGTCTCGCTTTATGAGCGAGTCAAACTTCGAGTGGGATGAGTCTAAAAATATTGAAAACCAGCAAAAACATGGGGTTAGCTTTTATGAAGCACAACATGCGTTTCTAGATAAAAAGCGTATTATTGCTAAAGACGCAACCCACAGCCAAGATGAAGAGCGCTTTTATTGTTTTGGCTACAATGCCGATAAAAGCGGTGTTCTTACAGTTCGCTTTACATACAGATCTGGTCGTATCCGTATATTTGGTGCAGGTTATTGGCGCAAAGGTAAGAAAATCTATGAGCAAAAAAATTCATTACAGTGATGAGCCGCTGGGTGACATTGAGTATATACCTGACTTTTTGCCCTCACCAGAAGAGCTCGCGCTTAAAAAGCAGAATACAAAAGTAACCATCACTTTAAGTTCTGAGAGTGTTGCATATTTTAAGGAAGCTGCAAAAAAGCATCATATGCAATATCAAAAAATCATTCGTGAGTTATTAGACGAATACGTTGCCCATCAAAAAAACTCTAACAAGTAAAAAAGGTGGAGGAAAAAAGCGCCGTTTATTAAGCAAGTTTTTCGCTCCGGGGGACCAGTCCCGCAGCATGGCATTGGGGGTGATAATCACATTTTTCGCATGCCGGCGGTCAGAGCAACTTTCTTATATTTGCCGATGGCGAGTAGCCGCTGTTAGATACTGCGAATGATGTTGTTGTGTTGAATGGAGTTCAACATAGCTGTGAGCATAAGTAGAGCTCAATTTTTCTGGTCAGCCCACTCTGACACTGGATCGCGCCGGTCGCGACTGGTACGCTTGTCGCCGGTTGGAATCAATCTATTCATGCTCGCGGAGTTTACCGATGGATACCAGGACAGCTGTGTCGGATTCGCAGGAAATACTCAGGTTTTACCAGGACCGGATGGATGAGTGGCTGCAGGGTGTGCCGGGTTCGATGTGGAAGGAGATGGGCCGGGAGTTTGTGCGCGCCTGGGGCGATATTTCCGCGCAGATGATCAACGATCCGCAGGCCTGGACGGAGCGCTTCGCCCGTTACCAGAAAAGTCAGATGGACCTGTGGCTGGGTATGTTCGCCGTCGAGCGGGAAGATTCCGAACCTCCGGTCAGGGCAAAGCCCGGCGACCGGCGTTTCAGCGGCAAGGCATGGAATGAAAATCCGCTGTTCGATTATATCCGTCAGTCCTACCTGCTTGCCTCCGAGGCGCTTTATGAGTGCGCCGACGCGACCACGCTGAACAAGGCCAACAAGGAAAAACTCAAGTTTTATACGCGTCAGTTCGTCGATGCCGTCGCGCCGTCGAATTTTTTCGCCACTAATCCGGAAGTCATCCAGCAGGCTCTTGACAGCAAGGGCAAGAGTCTGGTCGACGGCATGAGCAATCTGATGGGTGATCTGGATAAAGGCCGGATCAGCATGACCGATGAATCGGCCTTCCGGCTGGGTGAAAATATCGCCACCAGCGAGGGCGCGGTGGTCTTTGAAAACGACTTGTTTCAACTGATACATTACAAGCCGTTGACCGACAAGGTTGGTAACCGGCCCTTGCTGATCGTGCCGCCGTTTATCAACAAGTTTTATATTCTCGATCTGCAGCCGGAGAACTCTTTTGTGCGTTATTGCCTGGAGCAGGGCAATAATGTGTTTATCGTATCCTGGGCCAATCCGGATGCCGACAAGAGCGAACTGGGTTGGGATGACTACATCGAGTCGGGCACGCTCAAGGCTTTCGAGGTGGTGAAAAAAATCGCCCGTGCGAAAACACTTAACGTAGTGGCCTGGTGTGTCGGCGGTACGCTGCTGGCTACCACGCTTGCAGTTCTGGCGGCGCGTAATGACGACACGGTTGCCTCAGCGACGTTTTTCACCACGCTGCTGGATTTTTCCGAGCCCGGTGAGCTGGGCGTTTTTATCGATCCGGAACAGGTCGCCGAACGCGAACAGCAAGTCGAGAAGGCCGGCATGTTATCGGGCAAAGACCTTGCGCTGATCTTTTCCATGTTGCGCGCCAATGATCTCATCTGGTCATACGTAGTGAATAATTACCTCAAGGGGCGGCAGCCGTTGCAGTTCGATATTCTCTACTGGAACAGCGATCCGACCAATCTGCCGGCCAATATGTATATCGCCTACATTCAGAACATGTATATGGAAAACCGCCTGATCGAAGCAAACGCGCTCAGCTTTTGCGGCGAATCGATCAATCTGCGGAGTGTCAGGACGCCGTGTTACTTTCTGTCAACGCTCGAAGATCATATCGCACCCTGGAAGGCGACCTTCAAAACCCGGGACTTGTTCGCCGGGCCGGTTGAATTCGTGCTCGGCGCCAGCGGTCATATCGCCGGTGTTATCAACCCGGCGGGCAAAAACAAACGAAACTACTGGATAAACGGCGAACCGGGCGCGGATGCCGAACGCTGGCTGGAAACCGCGGAAAACGTGCCGGGCAGCTGGTGGCCGAACTGGGATCGCTGGCTGAAAGCGCAAGACTGGCACGAAAAAGCCGCGCCGAAGACTTTGGGTAATGTGCAGTTCAAGCCGATCGAAGCGGCGCCCGGTCTCTATGTAAAAAAGCGTGTCGATTGATTGCCGGGTCGTAATGAGTGAAATAAAGCGACGCGTCGCCAATGAGGGCGATCTGCAGGCCGTGCACGCCATCTACACGGATAAGAGCGTATCCCGCTATCTGGGTTACGAACCCATGCCGCTCGATGACTTCAGGCTTGTATTTACTGAATTGCTGGCTGACGGCGGATTTTTCGTTGTCGAACAAGAGTGCTCGGTTGTCGGGTTTTACAGAATCATACGTAATAAAGGCAGAACTGCGCATGTCGCCAGGCTCGGTACGCTGGCGGTCGCGCCGCCGGTTCAGGGTAAAGGGGTTGCCGAAAACATGCTGACGCAAGTGATCGATGAACTGCGGGAAAGCGGCGTAAAACGTATCGAACTGATTGTCGAGAGCGATAATCCCCGCGCGCTGTCTTTTTACAAGCGCTTCGGTTTCGTCAAGGAAGGCACGCTGAAGAACTTTTATAAACGCGCCGAAGAGAAAAATTATATCGACGATTATCTTATGGCGCGGATTTTTGACGGATGAGCAAGGGCGTCGGAAAAAAAACACCATGACTAAAAACCTGAATAAACTGCAACAACCGGTTGGCGAACCGCTGGCAAACTGGCAACCCCCCGCGCATCCGCCGCGTGAATCCATCGACGGGCATTATTGCAAGCTTGAACCGCTCGATGCCGCCCGTCACGCGGCCGAGCTATTTGAGGCCAATTCACTCGCCAGCGACGAACGCAACTGGACCTATCTGCCTTACGGTCCGTTCGCTACGCTTGACGAGTATATCGGCTGGATCGAGCAGGCCTGTCTCGGCGATGATCCCCTGTTTTACGCAATCATCGACCGGCAAAGCGCGAAAGCGGTCGGTGTCGCAAGCTATCTGCGAATCACCCCGGCCGGCGGCAGTATCGAGGTCGGCCACATCAACTACTCGCCGCTGCTGCAACGGACCCGGGCGGCTACCGAGGCGATGTATCTGCTGATGAAGTACGCTTTCGAACTTGGCTACCGGCGCTATGAATGGAAATGCGATGCGCTGAACAGGCCGTCACGCGACGCCGCGCAGCGTCTTGGCCTGTCTTATGAGGGCGTTTTCCGACAGGCGACCGTTTATCGGAACCGCAACCGTGACACGGCGTGGTATGCCGCGATAGACAAGGAGTGGCCAAAGCTCGACGCCGCGTTTACAGCATGGCTGGACCCCGCTAACTTTGATGAAAATGGCAGGCAACGCCAGCGACTGGCGGATCTGACCGCGCCGCTGCTGGTCGCGCGCGGATAGCAGCTTGTTGCGGCCGGTCAGGGTAGCCGGTTTACCGCCTGGCTGTGTTACCATGCGCGGGTCATCAGCCAAGCAGTCGCCGGTGGATCTGTCCGATGTCTTTGCTTTTCCCTGAAGAGCCCAGAACCTTTCCGTTTCGCAGGACCGTACGCACCTTGCTGCGGACTTTGCATATTCTGGCGATCGGCACTTTGCTTGGCGGGCATATCTTCGAGCAACCGGTCGAGCTGCTGGAGCCCTGGCTGTGGGCTTCGGTGATCAGCGGCCTGCTGTTGCTGGCGACCGATATGCATGCCAGCTTCGAGGTGTTTTTCCAGGTCCACGGACTGGTCGTGTTACTCAAGGTCGCACTGTTGATGCTGGTGCCGGTGTTTTGGGAGCAACGTGTGTGGATTCTGATCGCGGTGCTGGTGATCGGCTCGGTCAGCAGTCATATGCCGGGCCGCTTCAGACATTACAGACTGTTGCCGGTTCGTTGATTTCATTCAATCAAGCATTGAGAATTCGCAATGTGGTTGAGCCGTCAAGGCCGTAAGTTACGCCGATTCGTTTTCAGGAGCCGAAGAAGTGAGTGATTCTTCCCGATTACAGTATTTTCCGATTTCCTTTTTTGCCATGGTCATGGGCCTCTCGGGGTTGACGCTGGCCTGGGAAAAAGCCGAGGCGACGTTCGATCTGAGCCTCAAGCTGCATGTCGTACTGGCGTTTTTCGCGCTGGCGGTATTTCTGCTGCTGGCGTCGATCTACACCGCGAAGTTTCTGCGCTTTCGTCCGATGGTGCTCGAGGAGCTCAAGCATCCGGTCAAGCTGAATTTTTTTCCGGCGATTTCCATCAGTCTGATTTTGCTGGCAACCACCTTGCTGCATATTCTGCCCGGGTTTTCCAAGGCCTTGTGGATGGTTGGCTCGGCGATGCATTTGTCCTTTACGCTCTATGTCATGAGTGTCTGGATTCATCATGATCAGTTTGAAATCCACCATATCAATCCGGCCTGGTTTATTCCGGTGGTCGGTAATGTGCTGGTACCGATTGCCGGCACTGCTTACGGATTTACCGAGATCTCCTGGTTTTTCTTCAGCATCGGTATCGTTTTCTGGATTGTGCTGATGACGATTATTTTTTACCGGGTGTTTTTCCATAATCCGATACCCGCTAAGCTTATGCCGACATTTTTTATACTTATCGCGCCGCCTGCGGTGGGTTGTATCGCCTATATCCGCCTGACTGGAGAGGCCGATGCGTTTGCGCGGATTTTGTTTTACACCGGCTTGTATCTGACCCTGTTGCTGGCGACCCAGATAAGGCGGTTTGCCAAGCTGCAGTTTTTTCTGTCCTGGTGGGCCTATACCTTCCCGCTTGCGGCCATGACGGTTGCCACCTTTCTGATGTCGGATATGACCGGCGGCTCCGGCTTGCGGATCATCGGCATCGTCCTGCTCATTGTGCTGACCGCGATCGTGCTTTTTCTGCTGTTGCGAACGCTCAAGGCTGTCCGGGCCGGCAAGATCTGTCAGCCGGAGGACTAGACCGGATAGCTGCCGATCACCGAGTAAACCGGCCCACGCTGGGTCAGCTCCGATTCGATCAGATGAAGCTCCCGGGCCTGTAATTCGAAATTGACCGGGTAGGGATTGAAGTCCGGAAGCCGGCGTGCGTTTCGGCAGCGGGCCAGCGTGATATGCGGGCGGAATTCGCCGACCGGTTTTTGCTCGGGCAGATGGCAGCGAACCCGCAGGTTTTGCAGTTCTTCGTTGCTGTCGATCAGCGCTGCGATCACCCTTGGATTATCCGGGTTCGGGAACAGCGAGACCCGGTTGATCTGCGCGCGGATGGCGGCGTTTTTTTCCGCTTTGTGACTGCTCAGACGCCGGTCGAGCTTTTCGATTTGCTCGTTGCTCAGATTGCCCAGAAAGTTCAGGGTCAGATGAAACTGCTCGGCCCGCGTCCAGCGGACATCGAGGTGCGCATAGCTCGACTGCAATTGCACGGAACAGTCGAACAGCTGCCGATGCAGCTGCGGTTGCGGCAGCAGGGCCAGAAAACACCGGTGTTTGTTCATGTTATGTCCAGTCGTTCAACAGCCGTTTGATCTGCCGTGAGGAGCTTATCCGTCAGAGCGCGTGCGCCGTACGCAATCCAGCCAGCCGGCGTATTTCTGCTCGCGAAGGCCGGCGTCGCATTCGGGCTGGAAGCGTTTGTCGAGTTTCCATAGCGAGGCGAATTCTTCCGGCTCCGGGTACAGACCGCTTTGCCGGCCGGCGAGATAGGCCGCGCCAAGCGCGGTGGTCTCGGCGATTTGCGGGCGGTCGACCGGCGCGCCAAGGATGTCCGCGATGCATTGCATCGTCCAGTCGCTGGCGGTCATGCCGCCATCCACGCGTAATACAACCT
>JAGRHW010000177.1 GCA_020444765.1 Gammaproteobacteria bacterium
GGCGCAAAAGCAGGCCCGCGTTGCACAAACCCGGGTGGATTTTTTCACCCTGGTTCGTGGAGAAGACAGTTGAGCCGGACAGACCCTTACTCATTCGGATTTACCAACCCCGTTCACGATGCACAACGGAGTTTTCGGCAATTACTCGACGCCATGAGTCATCCTGGACGGCTGACTTGTTTAGTCCCACTGGCCGCACCAACACCCTTGTACGGCGCCACCCTGACAACCCTGCTTACACTTGCCGACAACACAACACCGGTCTGTCTTAACCTGGCCTGCAATACGGCGCTGGTGCGTGACGTGCTGGCCCTACATAGCGGCGCGCCGGTCACCAACCGGACGGATCAGGCGGTGTTTGCGGTGCTGGATGCCCGGGATGCGTTCGATGCGGACCTTTACAAGTCTGATGATGAAGACTACCCCGACCGCAGCTGCACATTGATTGTTCAATGCGGCGGCGAGGAATCCGACAAACAGGCCTGCTTCCTCAAGGGACCAGGCCTGCAAAACAGTATGAAAACCCTGCTACCGCATATGCATCCCAGCCTGGCCGGCTATCTGTTCAGCCGTCACAACCGTTTCCCGCTTGGTCTGGATCTGATTCTGACCCGGGGCGACAGCGTCTACTGTCTGCCTCGCTCCACGGTTGTCAGCGAGGCGACCTGAATGTATGTCGCTGTCAAGGGTGGTGAAAAAGCCATCGATAACGCGCATCGTCTGCTCGCAGAACAACGTCGGGGCGATAACGCAACGCCCGAACTATCCGTCGAGCAGATCGAAAGCCAGCTTTCGCACAGCGTGGATCGCGTGATGACCGAAGGCGGTTTATACGATCGCGAGCTGGCTTCACTGGCGATCAAGCAAGCCGCGGGTGATATGCTGGAAGCGATCTTTCTGTTGCGTGCCTACCGCACGACGCTCTGTCGTTTCTACACGGCCGAACCGCTCGATACCGGTTCGCTGCGTGCCGAACGGTGGATTTCGGCAATTTTTAAAGATATCCCCGGCGGGCAGCTGCTGGGCGCAACGTTCGACTACACGCACCGCTTGCTGGATTTTGCCTTGCTGGCCGACGGTGAAACAAGCACCGGCGAGCCACCGGCATCGACGGACGAATTGCCCGACGGCAACGACTTGCGGGTGATGAGCATGCTCGAAGAGGAAGCCTTGCTGGTCCGGGAGAACGGCAGTGGGGTCGAGCCGGATGACATCACCACGGAGCCTCTGTCCTACCCCGCTTCACGCAGCGCCCGGCTGCAGATGCTGGCGCGTGGCGATGAAGGTTTTCTGCTTTCCATGGCCTATTCCACGCAACGCGGCTACGGGCGCAATCACCCGTTTGCCGGTGAAATCCGCCTTGGCGAGCTGGACGTAAGCGTGGTGCCGCCGGAACTCGGTTTCGAAATCGTGATTGGCTGTATCGAGATCGCCGAGTGCGAGATGATCAACGGCTTCACCGAAACCGGCGACGTGGACGGCGACAGAAACCTGCGCTTTACCCGCGGCTACGGCCTTGTGTTTGGTCATGCCGAACGCAAGGCCATGGCAATGGCTTTGATGGACCGCGCCCTGCAGGCCGACGATTACGACGAGGAACGCAGCTCGCCGGCGCAACAGGAAGAATTCGTCCTGTCACACTGCGACAACGTCGAAGCGGCGGGTTTTGTCTCGCACCTGAAACTGCCGCATTACGTGGACTTTCAATCCGAGCTGGAACTCCTGCGCCGACTGCGCGGCAAACGCCGGCAAGGCGATAGCGACGAGGGAGCAGCATGAACGCCGGCACTCGCGACGAAAACTACAACTTCGCCTACCTCGACGAAAACACCAAGCGCATGATCCGCCGCGCATTGCTCAAGGCCGTCGCCCTGCCTGGCTACCAGGTGCCGTTCGGCAGCCGTGAAATGCCCATGCCCTACGGCTGGGGGACCGGCGGTATCCAGATGACCGCGGCGCTGATTGGCGAGGACGATACGCTGAAAGTCATAGACCAGGGCGCGGATGACACCACCAACGCGGTTAGCATCCGGCGTTTTTTCCAACGCCTGACGGGCGTGAAAACCACGCAAAACACCAGCGAAGCGACTTTAATACAAACCCGCCACCGGATTCCGGAAAAACCACTGCAGGCAGGCCAGATCCTTATTTACCAGGTCCCTATTCCCGAACCACTGCGCTTTATCGAACCTAGCGAGACCGAAACCCGCCGCATGCACGCGTTGGGCGACTACGGGGTCATGCATATCAAACTCTACGAAGACATTGCCCGCTTCGGCCATATCGCCACCACTTACGCCTATCCGGTGCGCGTCAACAATCACTATGTGATGGACCCGTCACCGATACCGAAATTCGACAACCCGAAAATGCACCAGCAGCCGGCTTTGCAGATTTTCGGCGCCGGTCGTGAAAAACGTCTCTACGCGATTCCACCCTGGACCGACGTCGAAAGCCTGGATTTCGAGGACCACCCGTTCGCCGTTCAGCGTTGGGAGCAACGCTGCGCAATCTGCGGCTCGTCGGCGAGTTTTCTCGACGAAGTCGTTATGGATGACAAGGGTACGCGTGCCTTTATCTGTTCTGATACGGATTACTGCAACAGCCGTCCACCGCTGGAGGACGCGCCATGAACGAACAGCCGCTGCTCGACGTCCGCGTTCTCAGCTATTTTCATGCGCCGGGCAAGGGTTTCGGCCAAGTCAGTTTCACGCTGTATCCCGGCGATGTGCTTGGTATCGTGGGTGAGTCCGGCTCCGGCAAATCGACACTGCTGAACAGTCTGTCGGGCAAGCTGAAGCCGCAACAAGGGCAGATCGTTTACCGCAATACCGCAGGCCAGGCAGTGGAACTCTACGGTCTGCGCGAGTCCGAGCGCCGCCAGTTGTTGCGCACCGAGTGGGGTTTTGTTCATCAGCACGCGCGCGACGGCCTGCGCATGACGGTGTCCGGCGGCGCCAATATCGGCGAACGTCTGATGGCCGGCGGCGAACGCCATTATGGACGGATTCGCGAACAGGCCTGTCGCTGGATGAGCGATGTCGAACTCGATATCGAACGCATAGACGACAAACCTGTCACCTATTCCGGCGGCATGCAGCAACGTCTGCAAATCGCCCGCAACCTGGTGACAAACCCGGCGCTGATCCTGATGGACGAGCCCACCGGCGGGCTGGATGTTTCGGTGCAGGCGCGTCTGCTCGACCTGCTGCGCCGGCTGGTCAGCGAGCTGCGGCTGGCGGTGATCCTGGTTACGCACGACCTGGCCGTGGCCCGTTTGCTGGCCCAGCAGTTGATCGTGATGCGACGTGGCGAGGTTGTCGAAGCGGGCCTTACCGACCAGGTACTGGACGATCCGCATCACCCCTACACGCAACTGCTGGTCTCCTCCATCCTCAGTAGCTGACGACAGGTTTCCCATGACAGTCGCAATCCGCCTACATCAGCTCCGCAAGACCTTTGTTCTGCATAACCAGGGCGGCGCCCGCCTGCCGGTACTGGCGGGGGTAACCGCCGAAGCCCGTTTCGGCCGCTGCCTGGTTCTGCACGGACCTTCCGGTAGCGGCAAGAGCACGCTGCTGCGCACCCTGTACGGAAACTACAAGCCCGATGCGGGTTATGTGGAGATCGCGCATGACGGCGGCCATATCCGCCTGCCGGACGATAACACGCGAGCAATTATCCGCGCACGCCGCCAGACACTGGCCTATGTCAGCCAGTTCCTGCGCGTCATCCCGCGCGTCAGCTCGCTCGACGTGGTGGCCGAACCGCTGATCGAACAAGGCCAACCGCGCGCCGTTGCGCTGGAACGGGCGGCCCGGCTGCTCGACACACTGGCCGTCCCCGAGCGGCTCTGGCACTTGCCGCCCGGCACTTTTTCCGGTGGCGAGCAACAACGCATCAACATCGCCCGTGGCTTTGTCGCGGAAAAGCCGATCATCCTGCTTGACGAACCAACTGCCTCGCTGGACGCGGCCAATGCCGAACGCGTGGTCGGGCTTATCGAAACCGCCAAACAAGGCGGCGCCTGTATCGTCGGTATTTTCCATGACCGCACTATCCGCGAGCGCGTTGCCGACGATGTTCTGGCACTGAGCCCTGTCACCGCCGCTACCTCATTCGCCTGCGGAGAGCCGGCATGATTCTTACCAATGCAACCCTGATACTGGACGATGAATTGATCAACGGTTCGCTGGAGATCGACGATGGCCGTATCAAACGCCTGGACAGCGGAGCCAGCCGTCTGACGGAAGCGATCGATTGCGCCGGCGGCTATATTTTGCCCGGTCTGGTCGAGTTGCATACCGACAATATGGAAAAACACTTCACCCCTCGCCCCGGGGTGAACTGGCCGGGGCTGCATGCCTTCAAGGCACATGATGCGCAGATGGTCGGCGCCGGCATCACCACGGTTTTCGATGCCATTTCAGTTGGCGATGTGGTTCAGGGCAGCGCGCGGCTCGACAACCTGGAACGCATGGTCGACGCGTTGCTGCAAACCCGGGAACGCGGCCTGGTCCGTGCCGAGCATCTGCTGCATTTGCGCTGCGAAGTCAGCCACGACGACACCCTGCACAACTTTCAGAGACTCGCCGACCGCGCCAGCGTGTCGCTGGTTTCCCTGATGGATCATTCACCAGGGCAGCGCCAGTTTGTCCGGCTCGATAAATACCGCGAGTATTTTCAGGGTAAATATCACCTGAGCGATGCCGAACTCGAAGCCTTTATCCAGCGTCAGAAGGACGCCAGCGAACGCAACAGCCGTCGTTACCGGCAAGCGATCAGCGACACCTGCCGCGCACGAGGCATCGCTATCGCCAGCCATGACGATGCGACGCTCGAGCACGTCAGCGAGTCGCTGGAATTCAATACCCGCATTGCCGAATTTCCAACCACCTTGGAAGCTGCCCAAGCCGCGCACAGCGCAGGCATGGCCGTGATGATGGGCGCGCCGAATGTCATTCGCGGTGGCTCGCACTCGGGTAATATTGCCGCCCACGAACTCGCCAGCCTTGGCGTTCTGGACGTGCTGTCGAGCGACTACTATCCGACCAGCCTGCTCGACTCGGCGTTTACCCTGGCCCGCGACGAACGCAATCCCATCGGGCTGTCGGACGCGGTTGCAATGGTCACATCGACGCCGGCCAAAGCGGTCGGCCTCGACGATCGCGGACGCCTCGCCGAAGGCCAGCTTGCCGACCTGCTCTGGTGCAGGGAACATGACGGCCATGTCCATATTGAACATGTCTGGAAAAACGGTAACCGTGTTTACTGAGCCAGACCGGCTTGCCTGAGCGATCGGGCGTTTTTCACAGCCGGCGGTTTCTGCGGTGGGAAAAAGACGCCGCTACAGCGCTCGCATCACCAACTGGAACAGCAGACCGGAAAGGATGGCGCCGGCGATACCAAGGCCAAGATAGGCGACAAAGACCCGCGGCTTGACCAGCGACCAGACTGCCGCCATTGCCGGTACCGAACTGACGGCACCTGCAACCATAAAGGCCATGGCGGCACCGGCGCTCATGCCTTGTGCGGTCAGGCCGGCAAGCAGCGGTGGTGCGACATAGGAATTGAGATAGGCGGGCATGCCGACGAACGCGGAGATGACGACCGGCATGATGCCGGTGCCGCCGACCACACCGGCGATCGTCTCGGCCGGCACATAGGTAACGAGTAGCGCTTCCAGCACATAGGCCAGCGCCAGCCACTTGATGAGGAACCAGGCATTGGCCTGCAACTCGGCACCGAAAACCTGCCGCCGCTCGTCGTTTTGCCAGAACAGCCACACCGGCCGACCGGTAAACGGCGACGGACCGCAACAGCAACCGCCCTGCCGTCGTTCACGCAACGGATCGGCAAACGAACCGGCCGCCAGCATCGCCTTCACCGCATAGCCGCCCATAAGACCGAGCCCCACGGCCGCGACAGCCTTGCCAATAGCGAAAGGCCAGCCAAGCGCGCTTGCGGTAATCAACAGGGTCGGCGGATCGATCAGCGGCGACGACAACCAGAATGCCATGACCGCCGACAGCGGTGCGCCGACAGCCAGCAGCCCGGCGATGAACGGAATCACCTCGCAGGAGCAGAACGGAGCCAGTCCGCCGAACAGCGCCGCCAGAATGATCATCCGATGTTCACGCCCCTGAAAGGCCCGCCCGACGGCCGCCTCCGCACCGGCGGCCTTGAGCCAGGCGATCATCAGGACGGCCAGCGCGATATAGGGCAAGGTCCCGGCCAGCGCCTTGACGGCAAAGATAACGATTGTGCCCAGACGGTCCGGGTCGAGAAGCGCAATGACAAGCGGCACCGCCAGGGTAATCGTCCACGGACTTTTAAGCTGCCTGAACCCTGGACCTGAGGCCGGGGTCTGCGAAACGGTATCACTCATGGCTTGCACGCCTGTTGTTCGTCCGCGCAGCATTCCTTGAGAATATAGCTGGCGAGCGCTTGCAGATGGTCGTAAGCAGCCCGGCTGATGACCGACCGGCCGTCCCTTTCCTGTTCGATCAGCCCCGCCGATGCCAGAAAGCGCAGATGATGGGCAAGCGTGGAGGCCGGCATGGCGCTGCGTGCCTGAATCTCGCTGACGTTAAGCCCTTTTGAGCCGGCCTTGACCAGCGTCTGCAAAACCAGCAGCCGCGCTTCCGAGCCCATGGCGGCAAACCCCTGGGCAGCCTCTTCGGGCTGAAGTTCATCTAATAAAACCATATTTCTAGTTTTATAGTTTTATTCTCTTTTGTCAAGCGCCAACCAAAAATAAGCTGAATGCTGGCGAGCATCGAAACCACGGCCACGGGTTTTGAGGTATTGAAACGGCGCGTTGATTGTGTCGGTCGGTGGAACCGGCTCAAGCAGATCGGTGTTGCAATATCTCCTGAACCCGGGCCTGTAATTCAGGAATCAGCTCCGCTTCCAGCCAGGGATTCTTTCGCAACCAGAGATTATTACGCGGACTCGGGTGCGGTAAGGCCAAAATCCGTGGCCAGTATTCCCGCCAGTTTTTGACGGTCTCGGTAAGGTTTTTTTTGCGCTTTTCGCCGAGATGATAATCCAGCGCATATTGGCCGAGCACAATCGTCAGTTCGATGGACTCGAGTTGTGCCAGCAGACGCGCGCGCCAGGTTTTCGCGCACTCCGGCCGGGGCGGCAGGTCACCGCTTTTGCCGCGTCCCGGATAACAGAACCCCATCGGCAACAG
>JAGRHW010000178.1 GCA_020444765.1 Gammaproteobacteria bacterium
TCGAAACCGGCGCCCCCAGAGCGGTCGCCACGTTCAGCCAGATCGCGCCGGCCAGCAGCGCGCCCATCATCAGCCAGACAAAGGTATCGCCGGCCGGAATCAGGTCCGGGCTGATAATTCCGCCCTTGATGGTGCCGACCACATCACCGCCGGCCACCAGCGCACCCGAAGCCTCGAAGATACCGGCCAGCACGATTGCACCGACCATCGTCAGGGCCTGGCTGCCGACCGCGGGCCCGACGTTGTTGGCGACATCGTTGGCGCCGATATTCAGCGCCATATAGCCACCCATCATCGCCGCAATCACGAGCATGATGTGACCTTCGAAGCCGGACGACAGCATATAGGTGTAAAGCATGATGCTGACAATAAACAGCAGCGCTACTCCAATCCTGGCGGTTTCCCTGCGTCCCGTTTCAGTTGCCTGATCGATCTTGTCGATACTCGAGAGTTCGGTAAAATTCCCGCGCTTGGATTGATTCATGGATACCTCTGCGAATTGTTTTCATCAAATTGTAATATTGACACGATAAAATAAAAAATTTTTTCATGAATTGTTGGTGATCAATTCCGCACAAGGATTGTCGACAATGAAAACAGCGCCGTGGCGTCGAATTTGCTTGTATCTTGCCAATCGAGGACACGGACTTTACTCATGCAACAGGACCCTGCAGGCGCTACTCCCGGCTTTCAGCGCAACCGCTTCGGCGACGCCTACCTTAAAGAGATCAACTCTCCGGCCATTGCCGGCCAAAGCTACGAAGAGCTTTGGCAAAAGCGCTACGCACCACTGACTTTCACAGCTGATCACACCTATATTTTCTGCGGCACCGACTCGGGCCTGTTGATCAAGGCCTTTGCCGCCAGCGACGAACTGCGCTCGCTGGCTCTGGTGTTTGTTGAAGACGAGCGCTATCTCGAGACGATTGCCGAGGAATGTGCCAGCGAGCTGGCACGGATGGACAATACCCGTCTGCTCGGCATCAAGGAGCTGCGCAAAGACGTGGTGGACGCTCACCGGTTTGATCACAGTCTGGCGACAGGCCGCATCAGTGCCCTGCCCGCCGCCTGCGCCGAGCAGGATGAGCTGGGCAGCTATCGCGGCATCAATCAGCAGATCCATTATCTGATGGAGTCACGGCGCTGGCTGGTGATGAATTCCACGGCGCGGCTGCCCTTTCTTCAGCAGCGCCTGCTCAATACGCCGGAAATGACGGCCCCCGCCAGCCTTGTCAAAGAGACCTTGCGCGGCCGGACCGTGGTGGTCATGGCGGCCGGTCCCTCACTCGACGAGCATATAGACTGGGTCAAGACCAACCGCGAAAAGCTCGCGGTGATCTGCGTTTCGCGAATCGCGCGACGTCTGCAGGAAGTCGGCATAACCCCCGATTTCGTGGTCATCATCGACCCTCACGAAATCGCTTTTGAGGTCAGCCGTGAAGCCCTGGCACTGCAACCGTCGCCGGTGCTGGTTTTTTCCGACCAGGCCGTCAACCAGCTGGTCGGTCAGTGGCAAGGGCCGAAAATCTACCTGGGCACACGTTTGCCGTGGAAGATGGAAGGCAATGAAATACGCGCCAACGCGCCGACCGTTTCCAATCTGGCCTTCAGCCTCGCCTGTCTGACCGAGCCCGAGCGAATCGTTCTGCTCGGCCTGGATTTTTGCCTCGATGAAGCCGGCCATACCCACGCACTCGGCAATATGGAGCGCGAGACCGGCGTGTCCCTGCGCACCGATATGGAAGAAGTGCTGACCTACGATGGCAGTGTGCGACTCAGCTCCATCGATTACTACAACTCCGGAAAGTTTCTGGAAAAGCAGATTGCCGAACGCCCGGCTGCCATCACGATTATCAATCCTTCCGCCGGCGCGATGCGCATGCAGGGCGTTGAGTTTCTACCGCTAGGCAGTCTGGAACTCGAGAACGACGAAACGGCGACCACGATTGAGGCCATTCGCGGCACCATCTCCACCGCGATGGCGGAAAGCGACTGGTCACGGGAATCGCTGAAACAGCTCAACGACTTCAAACGCAAGCTGCATGAATTCAAAACGCTTGCCCAGGAGGCGAAAAAAACCGTACGCCTTGCGGAAAAGGCCGCCAATCCGGACAAACAGCTGCAAAAGCTGAACAAAATCGATCACAGGATTCGCAAACGGTTTCTTGAGCAGCGCAAATTCTGCGTGCATAACTGCGGGCATCTGTTTACCGACATTCTCGATACCGGCGCCGAGGCCAATACCGATCAGTCGGACAAATCCCTGCTGAAAAGCCGTAAAATCTATTCGGCTTACCTCGACAGTCTGAAAATCCTCCAGGGTCTGCTGGAAAACACGGAAAACATGCTTAAGTTACACCAGCAGGAAGATGCCGATTGCTGGTCGCAGGAGCTGGTCGATCATTTCCTCTCGACGGGTCTGCCGCAACGCATACTGCAATCTCGCGCACAGCTTCCGGAAGGCGCGCGGGAATCGGCGGAATCCATGCGTGACGCGCAAATGCAACTCAAGACAGAACGTCTGCGGATGGTACTCGACGGCATGCAGGTTTCCGAGAACAGCCTGTTCAAAACACTCAACGCCGCCTACGTTCAGCATAGCATCGACAAGCTCACGCACTACAAAAATGCCATCGGCAAGATGCTGGATTTTCCTCATCACCGGCTCTATGCCTGGCTGGCCGCGGCCTATCTCGACGAAATCATCGGCAATACCGACAGCGCGATGCAGAGTTACCAGGCAATTATTGATCAGGGCGAAACCACACTGCTGGAAGAGGCGCTCAACCGGGTTGCCTTTTTATGCATCCGCACCGGCGACAGTGATACCGCGCTGCTGGCCTTGCAGGTGCTGAGTGAAATAAACCCGATGTATATAGCGACCCTGGAGCAGTTCCGGCAGGTCGCCTGAGACGGAATATCCGGCCATGGCAGTATTTATCCGGGCCGGACGTCGTTTGCTGAATGACACAAACAGACGCGCCTGCGGTTTCAATTTTGCATAGGGATTAATGGCGCAGGTCGCCCGCGCCGGCGCGCGAATGGAAAAATTTCAAGGACTATTGGTCCGGACAGACACAGCAAGTGCTGTGTTTCAACCGGTCAGACAAGGAGAGTATTAAATGTTGACGGGTAAATCCATCCTGATTACCGGTGGCACCGGTTCGTTCGGCAAGGCTTTTGTTGAAACGGTGCTGCGGCTCTACCCGGACGTACGAAGACTGGTGGTTTTCTCCCGCGACGAACTCAAGCAGTTCGAGATGGCCCAGCAGTTTCCGACCGCCAAATTTCCGGCAATGCGCTATTTTATTGGCGACGTGCGCGATGAAAGCCGCTTGCGCCGTGCCCTGCAACGCATCGATATCGTAGTCCACGCAGCCGCGCTCAAACAGGTGCCAGCGGCGGAATACAACCCCTTTGAGTGCATAAAAACCAATATCATCGGCGCCCAGAACCTGATCGAAGCAAGTCTCGATTGCGGTGTCAAGCGCGTGGTTGCATTATCCACCGATAAGGCTGCGGCACCGATCAACCTCTACGGCGCGACCAAACTCTGCTCCGACAAACTGTTTGTCGCCGCCAACAATATTCGCGGCGCGCGCGATCTGCGCCTGAGCGTGGTCCGCTACGGCAATGTCATGGGCAGCCGCGGCTCGGTGATTCCGTTTTTTCTCGACCGGGTCAAATCAGGCACGCTGCCGATCACGCACCCCGGCATGACGCGCTTCAACATCAGTCTGCAGGAAGGTGTCGATATGGTGCTCTGGGCGATTCAGAACGCCTGGGGTGGTGAAGTGCTGGTACCGAAGATTCCCTCCTATCGCATCACCGATCTGGCCAATGCCATCGGTCCACACTGCGAGCATCCGGTGGTCGGTATCCGGCCGGGCGAGAAAATCCACGAGGAAATGATCACCAGCAGCGACAGCACCCATACCGTCGACCTGGATCGCTACTACGCCATTTTGCCGATGGCCGGGCACTACACGATCGATGAATACTGTGAAAAATACAAGGCCAAACGTGTCCCCGAAGGGTTCAGTTACAACAGCGGCGCCAACGAGGATTTTCTCACGGTGGAAGAACTGCAGGAGCTGATCTTCAAGGTCAGCGACAAGGCCGCCTAGAGGAATCCGTCATGTCGAGCGCTGTGCCGAAAGATTACAACACCGCCCGCGAGGAACCTCAGACAAGCGGCACAGGTCCTGAAACAGACCGACAGCCGCAAAAAATCATCAGTCTGCCGCAAAAGGCTGATGAATCCTCCGGGCAAAACCCGACACTTATTCCCTACGGCCGACAGGACATCAACCAGGCCGATGTGGATGCGGTAGTCGAGGTTCTGCGCTCGGACTTTTTGACTCAGGGACCAGTGGTCGCCCGCTTCGAGCAGGCGGTCGCTGACTATTGTCAGGCCAGCCATGCGGTGGCCGTCAATAGCGCAACTTCGGCCCTGCATATCGCCTGTCTCGCGCTTGGCGTCGGTCAGGGCGACTCGGTCTGGACCACGCCCGTAACCTTCGTCGCCAGCGCCAACTGCGCGGTCTACTGCGGCGCGAAGGTGGATTTCGTCGACATCGATCCGCAAACCTTCAATCTAAGCGTTGAAGCGCTGGAAATAAAACTCCGCGAAGCCAAAAACCGCAACAGTTTGCCGAAAGTCGTGATACCGGTGCATATGGCCGGCCGGGCCTGCGATATGCGCGGCATCCGCCGGCTGGCGGATGAGTACGGATTTTCGATCATCGAGGATGCCTCGCACGCCATCGGCGCACGTTATCAAAACGAACCGGTCGGCAACTGCCTGTACAGCGATATCACGGTTTTCAGTTTTCATCCGGTGAAAATCATTACCACCGCCGAAGGCGGCATGGCGCTAACCAACGACAGCCGACTGGCGGCCAGAATGGATCTGCTGCGCAGTCACGGCGTGACCCGTGACGAACGCTTGATGACCGAAGCGAGCGAAGGACCGTGGTATTACCAGCAGATCGAGCTGGGTTTCAACTACCGGATGACCGACATCCAGGGCGCGCTCGGCCTCAGCCAGTTGCAACGCCTGGATGAATTCGTCGCCGTCCGTCAGCGTATCGCCGCGAGTTACGCACGACTGCTGGCCGACCTGCCCTTGCAATTGCCATCTCCGCAACTCGATGGTTATTCAGCCTTTCATCTCTATATTGTACGGCTGCAAACGGATAAAATAAGTCTTGATCACCGACAGGTATTCGAGGCACTGCGAGATCGCGGCATCGGTGTCAACCTGCATTATATTCCGGTCTATCTGCAACCTTTTTACCGGCAGCGTGGCTTTACGCCCGGCTATTGCCCGGAGGCTGAAAAATACTATAGCGAGGCAATCAGTCTGCCGATGTATCCGACCCTGAGCACTGAACAGCAGACAAGCGTTTGCGACGCCTTGCGCGAGGTACTCGGCCAATGAATGTGGCGATCATTCCCGCGCGTGGTGGCAGCAAACGGATTCCGGGTAAAAATATCCGCGAATTCTGCGGCAAGCCGATGATCGCCTGGTCGATCGAGACCGCCTTGAACAGCGGCTGTTTCGATCGCATCATCGTTTCCACCGACGATCCGGATATCGCCGCCATCGCCCGCAATCATGGCGCGGAAACCCCCTTCAGCAGACCGCCCGAACTCTCGAACGACACTGCAGGTACGTCACCCGTTATACGGCATGCCGTGGAATGGTTGCTGGCAGACGGAGCCGCCATCGATTTTGCCTGTTGCATTTACGCGACCGCACCTTTTATCAGCGCCGACAGCTTACGCACGGGTCTGCAACTGATAGAGAAAGACACGGCGGATTTTGCATTTCCGGTAACCCCCTACCCTTATCCGATACAACGCGCCCTGAAAATCGAGCAAGGGCGTGTCAGCATGTTGGATCCAGGCCTGTACCAAACCCGCTCTCAGGATCTGGAACCCGCCTGGCATGACGTCGGCCAGTTCTACTGGGGTACAAAAGACGCCTGGTTACAGGAAAAACCGATCCTTGACAGCAAGGCCCTGCCGCTGATTCTGCCGGTTGACGAGGTGCAGGATATAGACACGCCAGACGACTGGGAGCGTGCCGAATGGATGTTTCGCGCGCGCCAGCTTCGTCAGGAGCGGTCAGCTGCGTGAAGATCGTATTTCGCGTCGACGCTTCCCTGCAGGCCGGTCATGGCCATGTCATGCGTTGCCTGACCCTGGCCGCCGGACTTCGTGAACAAGGCGCCGAATGCACGTTTATCTGTCGCGCCCACACTGGCCATCTGGCTGAACTGATCGGTCATCGCGGTTTCAGGGTTCACTTGCTGCCGCTGCCGAAATCTACAAGCCTGGACACGGCGACCTATGCCGACTGGATCGGCGACAGCTGGCAAAACGACGCCGCGCAAACCGTGTCACTGCTGGAAAACCAGGTGATCGACTGGCTGGTGGTCGATCATTACGGGCTGGATGCGCGCTGGGATTCGGCTCTGGCAAAACACGCTGAACGAATTCTGGTTATCGACGATCTGGCGAATCGGCCACACGCCTGCCAGCTGCTGCTTCACCAGACTTTCGGCCGCACGCCGGCGGACTATCGGGGCCTGGTCAAAGAGGACTGCCACCTGCTTTGCGGTTCAGAATTCGCGCTGTTGCACCGGGATTTCAAAGCCCTGCGCGCAAGCAGCCTGGTCCGCCGCCAGGCGAATCCTTTCGAAAATCTGCTGATCTTTATGGGCGGCTCAGACCCGGACAATTTTTCACTGCAAATCCTTCAGCAACTGGAAACCATTCCGCGCTTTCACTCCGACAAAATCCTTCTGATACTTGGCGGCGGCTCGGTCTGGAAGGACACTATCGAGGACTACCTCGACAACTCGGCACTCAATGTCGAACTACGCTGTAACGTCGACAATATGGCACAACTGATCAGCGAAGCCGATTGCGCGATCGGCGCCTCCGGAGGCAGCACCTGGGAACGCGCCTGCCTCGGTCTGCCGATGATCCAGCTGCGCATCGCGCCCAATCAAACGACGATTGCCCGGCAGTTAAACGACAACGGTTCAATTGTCGGCATCGATACACCTGAACAACTGGCCGACGCGCTGGACAATGCAAGCAAGGCTCGCCGCAAGCTTTCGCTGTTGTCCGCTTCACTGACAGACGGCGCCGGCGCTGATCGCGTGATCGACGCC
>JAGRHW010000179.1 GCA_020444765.1 Gammaproteobacteria bacterium
CCCGTCATTCCCGCGCAGGCGGGAATCCAGCTGCGGACTGTCCGGTAGCGGCACTGGATCCCCGACTAAAACATTCGGGGATGACGACTCTTGGTCTGAGGCTTTTGGGGGCGGCACTTTCCATGACAAAAAACATTCAAGAATAACAGTGCCACTTATTGCAATATTAGAGAATGATTTGAGACAGACTCCAAGGATAAAATAAAAAATGCGCGCACATTATTTACAACATGTACCCTTCGAAGGCCTCGGCAGCATCGAGGTCTGGTTGCAGAATGCCGGTTATGAAGTATCCAGCAGCCGGTTTTACGAATCCTGGGAGCTGCCGCGGATCGAGGACATCGACCTGCTTGTAGTAATGGGCGGCCCGATGAGCGTCAACGATGAGGCGAATCACCCCTGGCTCGTCGAGGAGAAAAAATTTATCGGTCGTGCGATTCAAAGCGGCAAGCCAACTCTGGGCATCTGTCTGGGCGCGCAGCTGATTGCCAGTTCGACGGGCGGCCGGGTTTACCCCAACCCGGCCGGAGAAATCGGCTGGTTTCCCGTGCGAACCGTGGCAAATGAGAATACGGCGGCTTTCAGATTTCCTCAGGAAGTCGAGGTTTTTCACTGGCACGGAGAAACCTTTGATCTGCCTGCGGGCGCGGTTCGTCTCGCGGAAAGCGAAGCCTGTAAGAATCAGGCCTTCCAGCTCGGCGAGCATGTTATCGGCTTGCAGTTTCATCTGGAAACGACGCCGGCCTCAGCCCAGGCAATCGTCGAAAACTGCAGGGATGAACTCATCGAAGGGCAATATATTCAGTCCGAAGCTGAAATCCTGTCAGCCCCTGACGAACGCTATACACAGATAAACGGTTTGATGGAAAACATCCTCGATCACCTCCATTCTGGTAGGCCATAAACGTTCATATTTACGTCTCAGCGAATCTCGCCGAAAGACCGTTTATGGTCAGCGTTCTGATATCTGCAAATCGCAGCGGCTTGTATTATAATCAACACTTTTGAACAGCACGAAAATTAACATCTGCCAACCCTGGTTAAAGAAACAATGAAAGGCTACTTGATTCTGGATATGTCAATCACCGATCTGGATGGATTCATGGAATATGCCGAGAAGATTCCGGCGTTTATCGAAAAATACGGCGGCCGGTATGTGGTCAAAGGCATCATACCGGAACCCATCGAAGGCGACTGGTTTCCAGAAAGACTCGCTATCGTCGAGTTTCCATCTACGGAAAAAGCCAGGGAGTTCCTGAGCGACCCGGGAACACAGGAGCTTTTTTCATTAAGAAAAAACACCACGCACAGCCGGCTTATTCTGGCTGAAGGCTGCCTTTAGCACAGCTTATTCAAACTGATTACGACTCGTAAACCGACACGGGGATTCACTCGAACATAATCGCGGGAACTGACGAGGAATCGTACAGGGCAAGGTAAGGTGGTTCAGCAGCGAAAAAGCCATACGAACCAATCCCTTCAGAGCGGATGACCGCCGGGATTATACAACTTGCTTAATCCCGGTCACCCATATTTTAGGATTCTCCTGCCATTGACTTATTAGGACATTCGACCTAGACTGCATTTTAGGTCGAATGTCCTAGAAAAGTGAGTATCTGATCGGCTACACATGGCTAAAGAATCAACACGTAAGCGCATCATAGACGCCGCCGACCGGCTCTTCTATCAACAGGGTTTCGAGCATACATCCTTTGCCCAGATTGCTGAGGCGGTGGAGATTTCCAGAGGTAATTTCTATTACCACTTCAAGAGCAAAGACGAGATCCTCGAGGCTGTAATCAAGCACCGCCTGGCCAGTACCCATGCGATGCTCGAACAATGGGAATCGGCCGGTGAACAACCGGCCGACCGTATTCGCAGTTTTATCGGTATTCTGATCATGAACCGGACCCTGATCATGCAATACGGCTGCCCGGTCGGCACCCTGAGTGGCGAGCTTGCAAAACTGGACCATGCCGCCCAGGACACGGCGAATGAATTATTTACCCTGTTCCGAATCTGGTTGCGCAATCAGTTCAAGCAGCTTGGTCATTCCAGGAATGCCGATGAGTTGGCGATGCACGTTCTTGCGCTCAGTCAGGGTATCGCAACGCTGGCCAATGCCTTTCATGATGAAAAATTCATCAGACGGGAAGTCAAGCGCCTGAACGAATGGCTGGATTCATATGTATAAACACTATGTATCTATCACGAGGAAATCATGTTTATCATCTTGCTGAAGTTCTCTCACAATAAAAGCCAGGCCGGACGCCTGATGGAAGCACACAATACATGGATCCAGCACGGCTTTGACGACGGCGTCTTTATGATGACCGGCAGCCTTCAGGATGGCGCCGGCGGAATCGTTCTGGCTCAGGCTCCATCGCTAGAAATACTGCAAGCCCGTGTGGCAGAAGATCCTTTCGTCGCTGAAGAAGTAGTCAGCGCAGAAGTTATCGAAGTCACACCCGGCCGGACGAATGAGTCATTGAAGTTTCTTTTGACATAACCAAACAGGCAGACAATTATGTCCAGTAGCTATATCGCGCCGGATGGCAAACCGCGTTGCCAATGGTGTGGCGCCGCGCCGGAATTTCTCGACTATCATGACAGAGAATGGGGATTTCCCGTTGACGACGATATCCGCTTGTTCGAAAAGCTCTGCCTGGAGAGTTTTCAATCCGGTTTGAGCTGGCGCACCATCCTGTCGAAACGCGAAAACTTCCGGACCGCTTTTCATCATTTCGATTTCAACAAGGTGGCCCGCTTCACGGAAAAGGATATAGAGCGCCTGTTACAGGATGCCGGTATCGTTCGTCATCGAGGCAAAATCGAGGCCGTCATCAATAATGCAAGATGCGCCCGGGAACTCGTCAAACAGGAAGGTTCTCTGGCGGCTTTTTTCTGGCGATTTGAACCCGATCCGGACCAGCTGCCGGAGCCACAAACCGTTTCCACCTCGAACGAATCCGTCGCCCTGTCAAAACAGCTGAAAAAAATGGGCTGGAAGTTTGTCGGTCCGACGACGGTTTATGCTTTTTTACAGGCCATGGGTCTGGTCAACGATCACACCGAAGACTGCGTCATTCGGGCCAAGGTTGAAAAAGCAAGAAAGAAATTCAAACGACCGTGAATCAAAAACGCAAGTCCTGGCACCGATAGATGCAGCCGTCAACGGCGCAGCGTCGCCGTCAGGCGGGCGACGGCCTGACGTCCGGAGCCGGGCACCTCCTGTACTATCTCGGCCGTTGCAAAGCCGATCCGGCCGCCGGCACGGACCATCCGGGCGCTGACCTCCATCGCCAGATCACGTCCGGGATACAGGAAGTCGACCGTACCGTCGAACAGACCGAAGCCACCGTGTTGCCGACCCAACTCGGCGACGCTTTCAAACAGGCCGGACGCCAGAAGCCCGCCATGCACCGTGCCGCGCGTTACATTGCCCATAAAATGATCCTGCGCGACAATTTGCGCCACCAGCTCGCCCCTGTCCCCCGCAAACTGCATATCCTGCGGGCCGAGAAACGGGCCTGAAGCTGTAATATCCATCGGCGCATAGTGATCATCCGCGCGGGCGGGTGCATCGAAACGCGCCACGACAATCATTCGCAAGCGTGATGTCGCGACCAGTTTTTGTTCCGCGTCATCGGTCGTGATCCGCACATCGCTGAGCAGCGTGCCCTCATCCGACACCAGACAACGCCCCAAACCGCGCAGCCCGACCCCGGCCGGCATGGTTTCGATCACATTCAGACCAAGGCTGACCGTGGCGATCTGTGCCTGCCAGTCATGCAAAGAGGCCGCGACCTGGCCGGCCACCACATCGGCCATGGTGGCGAGAATGCCCGGGCCTATGACCCCTTCGGCATCGGCAATGCGCGCCGACCAGGGGATCGCCATCCGCGTATCGTCCGGGTCGCTCCGCTCATAGCGCAAACCGCACCATTCACTGAAGTTCAGCCGACCGCCATAGAGATCGTAGCTGAGCCCCTGCAGCCTTTCATGATTCATCATCGCTTCGGGATTCTCCTTCCGTCTGTCGCGGCGATTCGTCAAGACTTGTGCGTCCCTGCAAGAATCCGCCGCGGACAAATTTCATAAACGTCTGCACCACCCACTCCGGAATCGGCTTCGGGCCACTCTCATCCTTTGAATAGCGCAAATACAGGTAGCTCCTCGCCGCCATCAGGATATAGGCCAGAACTTCCAGCTCCTGTTGATCGTAATCCGGCAGTTCACCGGCCTTCCAGCTGCGTTCCAGCGCGTGCAGATAACGTTCGCGCAAAATCCCGAAGTGCTTTTCGTGCGCAACCGGCGCCGCCACTTCAGCCTCGTTGAGAATCCGGAAGAAGGACGGGTTCTGACGCAGAAATTCAAAAAATCCGCGGAAGCCCGCCTCTTCGACTTCGAGAATATTGCGTGCGCCGTGAACCCGCTCAGCCAGATCTTCCAGAAGGTGGCCGCCAATCGTCGGCAGAAGCTGATCGAACAGTTCCTGCTGATTTTCAAAATAGAGATAAAACGTGCCCTGCGCGACGCCGGCTCGCTGGGTGATGCGGGCAATCGACGCATCGTAATAGCCGACCTCACCCACCACCTCGGCTGCGGCACGCATTAAAGCCTGTCGCGTCTCGGCGGTTTTCTCGGCGCGGGTCTTACGGGTTTTAGCGGGTCTTGCACGGGTCATAATCTGCTCCTTGCAGGGTATCGAGGCTGCCGGGCATCATAGCGCGAGGCCCGGGATGGCCCAAACTCTCAAGCGGCCGGTCAAGACGGATCCTCCGCCAGCTGCGCCCGCAGGATATATTTCTGCACCTTGCCCGAGGCGGTGCGGGGTAATTCATTCGTCACAACAATCTTTTCCGGATGTTTTTGCCGCGCCAGTCCCTGTTCATCCAGGAAGGCCGATAGCGCTTTGACGTCCGGCGCCTCGCCCTGCAGCAACAGAAACGCGCAACAGGTTTCTCCCAGGCGAGGATGCGGCATGCCAACCACCACCGCCTCGCGAATCGCCGGATGCCGGTGCAGTGAGTCCTCGATTTCCTTGGCGGAGAGGTTTTCGCCGCCGCGGATAATCAGGTCTTTCTTGCGCCCGGTGATGGTCAGGCAACCGTCCCCGTCAAGCCGGCCGAGATCACCGGTGCGGAAGTATCCCTGCTCATCAAACGCCGTGGCATTGTCGGCGGGATCGAGATAGCCGGCCATCATCTCGGGACCGCGCGTGAGGATTTCGCCTTCCGTGCCGGGCGGACAATCGTGTCCGGCATCGTCGACGATACGCAGCTCGTGTCCGTGAACCCGCCCGTCAGTCTCGGCGGCCTGTTGCAGATCGGCCCGCGAAGCGACACCGAGCGTTACGGTCGGCGCCTCGGTCGAGCCATAGACACGGCAGGCCAGCAGGCCCGGAAAATCGGCCCAGGCACGACGAATCAGATCGGGTGGAACCGGCGCACCGCCACAGGCAAAGATCCGCAGGCTGGCGAGTTCATTGCCCTGGGCCCGGGCAGAATCAAGAAGCTCGCGCAAAAACGGCGTTGCCGAAAGCATAAAGCTGGCCTGTTCGGCCTCGATCAAGCCGATCGCGTTGCCGGCGTCCCAGCGCTCCATCAGCACGGAACGTATGCCGTGTGTAAAAGGCATCATGATACCGTAAAGCCAACCCGTCACATGAGTGACCGGCGAGGGCATCAAAACCACATCGCGCCCGCCGCGCAGCGACCACCAGTCGTAGACCCGGCTTAGTTCGCAATCGAGCGAATTGACCGTATGCACCACGCCTTTGGGATTGCCCGTCGTACCCGAGGTATACATCAGCATAAACGGGTCGGCAGAGCCGGATCGTATCGGCCCGTCGTACGGCGAAGTCGCAAACGGATCGGGGCCGTCGGCATCGCGTATCAGACCTACCGTGTCGAGCGACGGCAATTCCGCCTGCAGTCGCCGCGCCAGCGCCGCATGATCAAAACCGCGAAACTGCGGCGGACAGAGAAAAATCCGCGCCTTCGACGCCCGCAGCATAAAGCGCAGTTCGGCCTCGCGATAGATCGGCACGATCGGCAGGCAGACCAGTCCGAGCATCGAGGCGGCCAGCGCAACCGCTGCCGTCTCGTGCCAGTTGGGCAGTTGAAACGCAAGCACGTCACCGCGTTGCATACCCCGGCCCTGGAGCCAACCGGCGAAAGCGCGGGCCTTGGCCTCTATCCCGGCATAGCTGTATCGCCCGCTATCATCGACGATGGCGATCGCTTCCGCTGATTCTTCCAGGCGAATCGCCAGAGACTGGACCAATGTCCGGTCACGCCAGTCACCGGCGGCGCGGTAGAGTGCGGCGGTTTTCGGATCGTGGCTTGGCCACAGCTTATCGTGCATGGCAGACCTCACAGCGATAGATGTTTTTCGCGGATCGAAGGGTCGGCATCGAAGGCTTCCCAACTTCCTGAGAACGCCACCCGCCCCACATTCAGCACCAGCACATGCTCGGTGCAGGCGCGGGCGAATTCGACATTCTGCTCGGCCAGCAACAGCGCCATCTTTTCACGCTGGCGAATCGCCCGGATTTCCTCGCCCATCGAATCGACGATCAGCGGAGCCAGGCCTTCGGTGGGCTCGTCGAGCAATAAAAAACGCGGTCGCGCCAGCACCGATCGCGCCACCGCCACCAGTTGTTGTTCGCCGCCGGAAAGCTGAAAGCCTTTGCGTCCGGCGAGCTTTTTGAGCAGCGGAAAAATCTCCAGCACCTCTTCAACGCTATACGGCGTTCGGCCCTTGATTTTGGCATAACCGGCCAGCGCGAGGTTTTCCGCAACCGTCAGATGCGGATAGATCCGGCGATCCTCCGGCACCAGTGACAAGCCCCGGCGTACCCGCTGATGCGGTGCCAGACGCGTAATATCCTCACCGTCCAGCAGGATGCCGCCCTGTACCGAAGGCCCGGCACCGAGCAAGGATTTTAGCAGAGTCGACTTGCCCATACCGTTCAAGCCCACGATTGCCAGGCCCGCGCCGTCCTCGAGACGCAGCGACACGTCATGCAGCACATGACTTTGCCCGTAAAAGGCGTTCACCCCGCGCTGTTCAAGCATGGCCACCTCCTTTGCCGAAATAGATTTCATGCACCAACGGATCGCTCCGCACAGCTT
>JAGRHW010000017.1 GCA_020444765.1 Gammaproteobacteria bacterium
CCGAAGAAGACGTGGAGTCCATCTTTCTCGACGCAGGCGCGGTTGTATCGATCAAAAGCAACGGACAAAACTATCTGGAGCTGCAACGCGTCGATCTCAGCCAGGACATTTCTTTCTATGCGACGGGCGGCTCGGACAAAACCCCGCCGATTCCATCAGGCCTGACAGTCACCATCCCCGGCGCACAATTCCCGGCTTTTACGGATGTCCCCTTTATCGATGTCGGCGGATTTGCCTTGACTGCCCCAGGCCAGGGTTCCGCGATCCGCTTCGATACCGTATTCACCTGGCAGCCGATCGACACCAATAACCCCAATATAATCGTCGAAATTAGCGCCAGCAGTTTCAACACCACGGTAAGCTGCGTAACCAGCGACTCCGGTAGCTTCGCGTTTCCGGAGGAAACACAAAACGAGCTGGGTACGGGATTTTTCGCCAACGAGCTCAGCGCCTCACGGATTGGTTATCACGTCCGGTTCAAGGATGATGCCGCACTGGTGGTTTATTCCCTCAGTCAGTAGCCGACTGCCTGCCTTGCGCGTGGCGTGGACTTCACGCCGCGCCAGGGATATTCTTGGCGAATGACGGCCACGACGCTGAGTTTTCTTCGCCATGTACCTGTATAAGTCCCTGGGATTTTTATTTGTCGGACTTGCCACGCTGGGTGTTTTTCTGCCCCTGCTGCCGACCACGCCGTTGTTGCTGGTGGCCGCCGGCTGCTTCGCCCGCTCATCCCCGCACTGGCATCAGCGCCTGCTCAACAGCCGGGTCTTCGGCCCGATAATCCGCGACTGGCACGAACGACAATGCATCTCACCAACAACCCGGATCATCTCATTGCTTTCGATCCTGCTCATCGGCGGCACTTCGGTATTTTTTACGGGCCTTGCACCCTGGCTGCAATTCGCCGGCGTTTTGCTGCTTGCGACCGGTGTATTTTTCGTGATGCGCCTGAACGTCTGCAAAAAATAAACACCGCAAAACTGCAGCTCTTATCGGTATTTCACGGCGAAGTCAGGCAAGCGTAGTCTGCACCTCATCGATAATCGCCCAGATCCGCTCCAGCCAGTCCAGATGCTCCGGCTTCATCAGACAGGATCTCAAACAAACCGTACTCTCTGAATCGATTTGCAAGTCCGGAAACACGGCAAGCAGTTTTTCCGACGGGTAGGAAAACGTCGCCAGATACAGATGATTTTTTTCAGCACGCTCAAAAAACGTTTTCGAAAGCCGCGAAATGTCCGAAGTTTTTGCCGCTCTCGGCGCCCAGATTACGATATCCAGGTCCGGCTCCAGTGGCGCGATAAACCGTTCATCCTCGCGTAATCGGTGGTAGAGGCTCAGCGCGGCCTGTCGGGTTTTACCCAGATCCGCGGCGAATTCTCCGCCTTTTTCCAGCGGCAGCATCTCCATGGTTGCATATAAGGCAACGGCAGCGGCGCCGGCCCGTGAACATTCCAGACTGATTTCACCCAGATGCAAGTCAACCGAACTGAAATAGGTATAGGGCGAATCATGCTTGTAAAAACGCCCGACCGACGGGTCGCGAAAAAGAATACAGCCGCAACCGTAAGGCTGCAATCCGTGCTTGTGCGGATCGATAACGATCGAGTCCGCCTCATCGATCCGCGCAAAGGCGGCCCGCACCGGTTCGCTCAATTCATCAAGCAATGTGTAATAACCGCCATAAGCCGCGTCCACATGGATACGGAAATCGTAGCGTTCTTTTAATGCAAGCACGTCATGCAGCGGATCAACCGAGCCTGTGCCGGTTGTGCCGAGCGTTACGACGACAGTTCCCACCTCGCCGGTTTCAAGAAGTTTTTCGAGCGCTGCGACATCCATGCGCGCCTGATCGTCCACCGCAACACCGGCAAAGGGAATCCCCAGCACCGCGCAGAGACGATTATGCGTATAATGGGCCTGCTCGGAGGCGACAATCTTTTTCCCGGCTTGCAGTTTCGAGGCAACCCACAGCGCTTCGAGATTCGCCAGCGTGCCGCCACCGGTCAGATGCCCCATGAATGTCGTCCAGCCGAACATCTTCGCAATCCCGGCGACGGCCGTCTTTTCCATCGCCGAACTGGCCCTGCCGCCATCCAGCGCATGATTGTTCGGATTGATCCACATCGCCAGCATATAGGCGGTGCGGGCAACCGGGTGTGGCGGCTTGAGCATTTGCCCGGCATACAGCGGATGCGGGTAGGGAAAGTTGTCCGCCATTTTTTCCGCGATATCGAGCACGACACGCTCGGCCCGCTGCCCGTCGTAATCGCTGTGAAAATCCTCGAGCGATTCAAATCCACCGGATAGTTTTGTCAGCGCTTTTTCAAGGATGCCGAGACTTTTTCTTTCAAGTTCCATGGTTGCAGTTCAGTTACCGTTGCTAGTAATTTTTGCTGAAAGGGATTTTATCGACGCTCAGTCGGAGATAGTCAGCACGACTTTATTCGCCTCGCCACTCAGCAAGGCGGCAAAGCCCTGTTCAAAGTCGGCCAGCGGCAAGCGATGCGAAATCACCGCGGACACGTCGAGGCCGCTTTCCAGCATGGCCAGCATTTTATGCCAGGTATCGTACATTTCGCGGCCATAAATTCCCTTGAAACGCAGGCCCTTGAAAATCGCCGCATTCAAATCGACCTGCGGTTTTTTCGGATAAAGCCCGAGCAAGGCGATTTTGCCGCCGGTGATCATGCTGTCGATCATCGATTGCAGGGCGATCTCGGCTCCGGACATCTCCAGGCCGATATCGAAACCTTCCTTCATGCCGAGGTTCTTCATCACCTGCCGCAAATCCTCCCGGTCCGCCCGCACCGTGGTCGTCGCACCCATTTTTTTCGCCAGGGCGAGACGTTCGTCGCTGAGATCGGTGATCACGACCCGCCGCGCGCCGACATGCCGGCACACCGCGGCGGCCATGCAACCGATCGGCCCGGCGCCGCTGATCAGCACATCCTCGCCGCTGACATCATAGGCCAGCGCGGTATGCACGGCGTTACCGAGCGGATCAAGGATCGCACCGATTTCGTCGCTCACCGCGTCCGGCAGCGGCCGCACATTGGCTTCTGGAATCACCAGATACTCGGCGAACGCACCGGGATAATTGACCCCGACGCCGATGGTTTCGGCACAGATATGCGCTCGTCCGGACAAGCAGTTCCGGCACTTGCCGCAGGGAATATGCCCCTCGCCGGAAACCCTTTGACCGGTTTGCACGGTGCTCACGTCCTCACCGATAGCCTCGACCACACCGGCGTATTCGTGCCCGACCACCATGGGCACGGGCACGGATTTTTGCGCCCAGTCGTCCCATTTCCAGATATGCACATCGGTGCCGCAGATTGCGGCTTTTTTGACCCGGATCAGCACCTCTCCCGCGCCCGGCGCCGGTTGCGGTACATCCTCCATCCACAAACCGGCTTCGCTTTTGGCTTTGACCAGCGCTTTCATGCAATGACTCCGAGAGTTTGACCAACCGTTGTAAACGCCCTGACCGCCCGCTCCAGATCTTCCCGCTCGTGAGCGGCCGACATCTGCGTGCGAATCCTGGCCTGTCCTTTCGGCACCACCGGAAAAGCAAAGGCGGTCACGTACACCCCTTCATCGAGCATGGCGGCGGCAAATTTTTGCGCCAGCACCGCGTCGCCGAGCATGACCGGAATAATCGGATGACTGCCGGCTACCAGCTCAAAGCCGGCAGCGGTCATTTTTTCGCGGAAGTAAACGGCATTTTCCTGCAGCTTATCGCGCAGAGGCTGGCCGCTTTTTACCAGCTCCAGCGCCTTCAGGGTCGCCGCGACAATCGCCGGCGGCAGGGCGTTGGAGAACAGATAGGGCCGCGCGCGCTGGCGCAACATCTCGACCAGCGGCGCCGGACCTGCAATATAACCGCCGGCCGCGCCGCCCATCGCCTTGCCGAAAGTGCCGGACAACAAATCGACCCGATCCTGCAGGCCGTAATGATCCGGAGTCCCGGCGCCGTTCGGGCCGACAAAACCGACCGCGTGACTGTCGTCGATCATCAGCAGGGCGTCGTATTTTTCCGCCAGCGCCGCCATGGCCGGAATGTCCGCGATAATGCCGTCCATCGAGAAGACGCCATCGCTGACGATCAGCCGGTGTCGCGCCGATTGGGCCTGCTGCAGACAGGCTTCCAGCGCCTGCATGTCATTATTAGCGTAACGAAAACGCTGCGCCTTGCACAGGCGGATGCCGTCGATGATCGATGCATGGTTCAGCGCGTCGGAAATAATCGCATCCTGCTCGCCGAGCAGGGCTTCGAAGATACCGGTATTGGCATCGAAACAGGAGGCAAACAGAATCGCATCCTCGGTGTTCAGAAATTCTGCAAGCCTGGTTTCAAGCTCCCGGTGTAAATCCTGGGTGCCGCAGATAAACCGCACCGACGCCATGCCCAGGCCATGACTGTCGATCGCCTCCCTGGCGGCCTCCATCAGACGCGGGTTATTGGCAAAGCCGAGATAGTTGTTGGCGCACAGATTGAGCACCTCTCGCGATTCGCCGCTGTCGCCCGACAGGACGCGGATATGCGCCGATTGCGGCGATGTAATAAAGCGTTCACGCTTCAGCAGCCCCTGTTCGTCCAGCAACTTCAGAGCCTCGGCCGTCTCCGTAAGCAGTGATCTGGACATGTCCTTCCCTCCTCGTTGTTCAAAGCCGGATAGCCATAGTGCCGGTCAATATACGTCATCGCCAAACCGGCATCCAGTAGCCCCGGCCTGATGAGTGCGGGATATCGGAACGCGGATGGTTTATCATATTGACATTTTGTATCTACGCCCTTTGCCGCGGGCACGAAAAAGAGATTACAGCATGAATTATGTCAGTACGCGTGGCGCCTCCCGAGGCGAAACCTTTGCATCCGTCCTGCTATCGGGACTTGCTCCCGACGGTGGTCTTTATGTCCCGGAGACCCTGAAACCGTTCAGCGCGGACGAGGTCGACAGTTACCGCGAGGCTAGCTACGCCGCTGTCGCCAAACGCATCATCGGCCATTTTGCCGGCGACAGCCTGTCCGGCGAGATCATCAACGCCTCGGTCGACAGCGCGCTGTCCCGCTTTCATCATGCGGCGATCGCCCCGCTGCGCCAGCTTGAAGAAGACACCTGGCTGCTGGAACTGTTCCACGGCCCGACCTTCGCGTTCAAGGACTACGCGCTGCAAATCGTCGGCGAATTGATCGACCGCCAGTTGTCAGCCGAAAACCGCCGCGCGACGATACTTTGCGCCACTTCCGGCGACACCGGCGCCGCGGCTGCGGCAGCCTTTGCCGGCCGTGCCAACGTGGATGTGGTGGTGCTGCATCCGCTCGGCCGGGTTTCCGATGTCCAACGCCGCCAGATGACCACCCTGCCCGACGAAAACGTCCGTAATTTTGCCGTCAAAGGCGATTTCGACGATTGCCAGTCGATGGTTAAAAAGCTGTTTTTGGACGCCGATGCAAAGCCGCTCAACCTGACCGCGGTCAACTCCATCAACTGGGCGAGAATCATCTGCCAGACGGTTTATTATGTGTGGTCGAGCCTCAAGCTGAGTGCCTCCGGCCCGGTCAACTACGTGGTGCCGACCGGTAATTTCGGTAATATTCTGGCCGCCGATATTGCGCGGATTCTCGGCTTCCCGGTCGGCAAGCTGATGCTCTCCTCCAATGAAAACGACGTGCTGCCGCGCTTTTTTTCCAGCGGCAGCATGGAATGCCGCGACACCGTCGAAACACTTTCGCCGAGCATGGACATCCAGTTGTCGAGCAATTTCGAGCGCGCCCTGTGGATGGCCCTTGACAACGACTCGGCAACCGTCGCCGACGTACAAAAACAGCTCAGCGAGTCCGGCAGTTACAGCCTGGTCGAGGACAGCCTGTACAAATTGCGGCAACGTTATTCCGCGGCCGCCTGCAACCGCGACCAGGCGCTCGAGGAAATGCGCCGGGCGGAACGCGAATCGGCCGTGGTGCTGTGCCCGCACACGGCGACCGCGGCCTACGCTTCACGGCATAGCGGATTTGACGGCACGACGGTTGTAGTCGGCACCGCGCATCCGGCAAAATTCACCCAGGCAGTCGAGATTGCCCTCGGACATCCGGCCGATATGCCGAAACTGCTGGCGCCGGTGCTGGAAGCCGAGGAACGTTTCGAAACCATCGACACGGACGCCGCCGGACTGCGCGATTTACTGCTGAACAAACAGGCCTAGGAATTCCCGATGAGCGACGAATTTTTACAGGCCGCTATCGACGAAGCCCGCAAGGGCCTCGCCGAAGGCGGCATACCGATCGGCTCGGTGCTGGTGCTCGATGGAAAAATCATCGGCCGCGGACACAACCAGCGGGTCCAAAAAGGCAGTTGCGTACTGCACGCCGAAATGGACTGCCTGGAAAACGCCGGCCGCCTGAGCGCGGCGGATTATCAACGCGCGGTAATTTACTCAACCCTGTCACCCTGCGATATGTGCAGCGGGGCGATCCTGTTGTATGGTATTCCCAAAGTCGTTATAGGTGACAATCAGAATTTCCAGGGTCCGGAAGATTATGTTCGCGGCAAGGGCGTCGAGCTCGACATCGTCAACGATCAGAGCTGTATTGCCATGATGGCCGATTTTATCCGCGATCAGCCGCATTTATGGAATGAGGATATAGGTCTGCCATGAGGCCCAGCGCCCGTCACAAAAAATTAACGCCACGCTCCACAGATTTCCCCGATACACCGCCTCTTGTCAACCCGGAAAAATACGCGATTTACGCCAAAAGGAACCCGGATGTGCGGGTTTTAACAGAAATTACCCCCGCTTCGTTCAAAATTATACGATTGTTTTTTCTGCCTCGCAGTCGGACGGTTTCTATCAGTAAAACCCGACTGTAAAATAACACCGATACATTACTACACGCTGGAAGTCCTGAATGTTTTAAGTCGCCGCCATTGACCATATCGTCCTGCGCACCCGTTCCCCGGAACTGATGGTTGCTTTTTACTGCAACGTGCTCGGCTGCAGCCTGGAGCGCGAAACCTCGGCCGGCCTGGTACAGCTGCGCGCAGGCACCTCTCTGATCGATATCGTCGACGTCGACAGCAAGCTGGGCAGCATCGGCGGCGGACCGCCGACCGACTCCGGCAGAAATCTGGATCACTTTTGCCTGCAATTGAAGCCTGCCTCGGAGGAGGAAATCCTCCGCCACCTTCAGACCCGCGGCGTGCAGACCGGCGATTTCGAGGAACGTTACGGCGCTGAAGGCTTTGGCCGATCGCTGTATATCAACGACCCGGACGGTAATATCGTGGAATTACGCCCGCAATTGCCGGTCGAACGCATCGACGCAACAACCGCCCTGAACCGTTGAGTTTTGCCGATGAAATACTTTGCCTACGGATCGAATATGCCGCTTGCCCGGCTGCGTCAGCGTGTACCGAACGCCAGAATCCTGCTTAGCGGCATGCTCGCGCAGCACGACTTGCGCTTTCATAAACGCAGCCACGACGGTTCTGCCAAATGCGATGCGTTTTTTACCGGACAGGACAGCGACCGGATCTGGGGCATCTTGTTTGAAATCGACAGCAAGGAATTACCAGGCTTGCGCAAAGCGGAAGGACTTGGCCGCGGCTACGAGGAAAAAACCGTCGATATCTTCGACCGCGACGGCCGGCAACATTCGGCAATGACCTATTACGCGGATCAAGACTACATTACACAACAGCTCAAACCGTACGACTGGTATAAAAACCACGTGCTGACCGGCGCCCATCAGGGGCTTTTACCGGATGATTATATTGCCAGAATCAGTGTCGTGGCTTGTATAAGTGACCCTGATAAAACACGCGCGAACCTGGAATTCTCGGTGCATCTGCCGGTTTCCTGAAGCCTGCCCGGAATCTCCCGGATTGCGGAAAACCCCTGCATTTAGACTGATTCTTAAAGTCTGCCCCCTACAGCCTTGTACTTTTGTCTTAACTACGCGGTATTTACATTACCAACCAACCGTGGTGTATTTCCTTTCCGGATGGCTGACATTAGAATCGGCCCTATTGGAGCTTTACAGTTGTTCATAATCAATAAGAATAGAATCCGGTATCGGTCAAAGGATGAACCTGTCTAGGCAGTTTTCTTTCGGCGCGCAGTGGTTGCCGAAACTCAAGCGGTGTCCAAATTGCGGCGGCCCCGCTCATGCCTATCTGGATGGTGACAATATCGGCCTGGCCCCGGAACAACCCTATGTCTACATCTGTTGCGATCATTGCGGTGAAAAGATCAGCAGCGGCGAACTGCTTGGCGATCTGACCGAAATACCGGTACTGGACAAGCTGTCGCGCATCATCACACTCTGGAACCGGGAGGTTTATCGCCCCCGCCCGCAGCTGCCCGCCAAACCAGTCGATCCGGCAACGGTCAGACTCAGACGGCAACCGCCTCTGTGATACCGGCGGCGCTTCCACAAAACCGGACAGAAAACCATGCATCTCGTTTTTCGTAAGGCCCGCCATGCCGATTTGCGTGATTTGCTGACGATGCTCGATGAAGGCTCGTTGATCGGCGGCCACAATCCGGCCCCGGCGGAAAAAATTCCGCCATCGATCAACCAGGCTTTCGACAGTATTCTTGCCAGTCCCGACAATGATCTGATCGTTGTCGAACTTGACGGGGAAATCGTCGGCATGATGCAACTGACGATTATTCCGGGCATCAGCTTCAATGGCTCGCCCCGGCTGATGATCGAAGCGGTGCGCGTGCGCACGACCCATCGCAACCGGGGCATCGGCCGGCAGATGCTGAGCTGGGCAATCGAACAGGCGCGGGAAAAGAATTGCCGGCTAATACAATTGCAGTCTAACAAGCAGAGAACGGACGCGGCGCGCTTTTACCAAAGCCTGGGTTTTGAAATGTCCCATAACGGCTTCAAGCTGCAGCTGTAATTTCCGCACCGATCGAAAAACCTCTGAAAATACAGGCCCGGTAAGACTCTCAAACCGCATCCAGCGCGCGACTGATATCCTCTCGCAAATCAGCAATACTCTCCAGCCCGACCGACAGGCGTATCAGGCCGTCGCTGATGCCGTGTTTGAGACGCTCTGCGGGCGGATAGGTCACGTGCGTCATACTGGCCGGGTGCTGAACCAGGGTTTCCGCATCACCTAAACTGACCGCCCTCAGCGCCAGCTCAACCTTGTCCATAAAACGAATGCCCGCATCGTAGCCTCCCTTTAACTCGAAAGCGATCATACCGCCGAAGCGGCTCATCTGACGCCTGGCCAGTTTGTGCTGCGGGTGTGACTTGAGTCCGGGATAATACACCTTCTCCACCGCGGGATGATTGTCCAGCAGCTTCGCCAGTTTTGCGGCGGACTTGCAGTGTTGTTTCATCCTGACTTCCAGGGTTTTCAAACCGCGCAGAGTCAGGAACGCATCGAAAGGTGATATGACAGCTCCGGTCATATCCTTGATGCCATAAAAGTGAATCTGCTGAATATCCTCTTTCGGCCCGATGACCGCGCCGGCAATCAAATCGCCATGCCCGCCCAGGTATTTGGTCAGCGAATGAACGACAAAATCCGCACCCGACTCGATGGGTCGTTGCAAATAAGGCGTACAATAGGTGTTATCGACGATAACTCTGGCGCCGGCCGCGTGCGCCAGAGTGCTGATTTTTCGCACATCGATAATCCGCATATTGGGATTGGACGGCGTTTCGAAAAACACGAAACGGGTTTTGCGGTTAAGGGCCTTGCAGACCTTTTTCGCTTTCGTAAAATCCGCAAAACGTATCTTGATACCGTATTTGCTCAGACCCTCGGTAAACAAGGCATAAGTGCAACCGTACAACGTCTTGTCGGCGAGAATTTCATCTCCGGGTTTTACAAACGTCCACAACAATGCACTGATGGCCCCCATGCCAGACGCCGTCGCGAGCGCAGCCTCACCTCCCTCAAGATCGGCCAGCTTCTGCTCCAGCAGGGTTTCGGTTGGATTGCCCACCCGCGTGTAAACATAACCCGGCTGCTCTCCGGTAAAGCGGTCCTGCCCCTGCCTGGTGGACTCAAAGGCATAGGTCGCATTCAGGTAGACCGGCATATTCAGCGCGCCATGATGCCGAAACGGCTCGTTACCCGAGTGAATGGCACGAGTACTGAACCCTTGTCTTTTATTCTGATTACTCATCTTTACCTCAATCTTTATTCTATGATTAACAACAGATAAAGGATAATATCCGGATATTATAAAGTGAATCGAATTAAATTCGTAATTTGACTAACGGAAACGCCCATGGATCGAATCGACGACGAAATAATCCGCCATTTACAGAATGATGGTCGGATGTCCAACAAATCCCTGGCCGCCAAAGTCGGACTGGCGCCATCGAGCTGTTTTGAACGGGTCAGGCAATTACAAGACAAGGGGATCATTAAAGGAGTACACGCCGATATCGACCCCAAGGCCATGGGCGTACATCTCGAAGCGATTTATTTTATCAAACTGACCCGCCACGCCAGAGAACAGGTCGAATCCTTCCAGGCCCGGATTGACCAGACCCCCGAAGTACGGGCCGCCTACCTTGTCTCCGGTGAATACGATTACCTCGTACACGTCGCCGTGCGCGATGCGGATCATCTGAGAGAACTGGCGATGGACGCCTTTACCGTTTTGCCTGAAGTCAGCCGAATCGAAACCGTGCTGGTGTTTGATCACAGGAGGAATTTTGTGCTGTCTGGATTAAAGATGAGTTGAACGCATCCATCCGACAAACACGACAAGGTGGAAATTCAGCGCTTTTCGTCAAAGACGGCAGGAAGAATTTACCCGCCGTCAGTGAACAAGCGCAAATACAAGCTCTGGGCTGCAATATTTATTGCTTATGAATTGCCAGCCAAAGAAAGTAAAAGTCCGAACCAATATGGCTTGGATTGTCCCTATTTCGCGGCAATGATAATAACCTCGACTTTATAATCCGGGGTTGCCAGTTTCGCTTCACCGCAGGCCCGACCGGGGGCATGCCCTTCAGCCACCCAGCTGTCCCAAACGGCGTTCATCTTGTCGAAATCATCCATGTTGGCGAGCCAGATGGTCGCCTGGAGAATCCTGCTTTTGTCGCTGCCGGCTTCAGCCAGAAGCCGATCGACTTTGGCCAGCATCGAACGGGTTTGTTCGGTGATATCGCCCGCCGGGTCACCGACCTGACCGGCCAGATATATCGTGTCGTTATGTATAACCATCTGGCTCATGCGTGTGGCTGTTTCAAATCGTTGTATTGTCATTTTTTATTCCGTTGTTTGTTTGAGATGTCGTTAAAAACCGCTGTTATCGACTGAGATGTAGAGATCCCGGTCAGGCTTTAGGTAAAAAAACGCGCCGGCGAGAGCGCTGCTTCCAGTTCGGGATGTGTTGATTGGCCCTGTAACAGCGCGGCGCCCAGTCGGCTCATGGCCGGCGCTGTTTGTATGCCATAACCGCCCTGGCCTGCAAGCCAGAAAAACCCCTGGCAGCGTGGATCGAAACCCAGCACCGGTGTTTTGTCCGGCGCAAACGTGCGCAAGCCCGCCCAGCTGTGTTCGATGCGCTGCACATCGAGATCGACCGCCTTCTCGAAGCGGTCTATGCCTTCGGCAAGCACCATATCGTCCACATAAATATCGCAAGCCGGAACCGGATCGGCGTCGGCCGGTGAAATCAGTAATTTTCCAGCCTCCGGCTTGGCATACCAGTTCTCATCCGCATCGCAAAACAAGGGCCAGCGCTCAGAACCGGTATCTTTCGGCAACGGTGTAACCGCCATGCTGCGCCGTTTCGGGGTTAGCCCGATTGGCGACAAAGATGCAAGTCCGGCTATTTCATCCGCCCAGGCACCTGCCGCGTTGACAATGATTTCGGCACTATAGCTCTCCGATGGTGTATCGACTTGCCAAGCAGTTGATTTATTCACCAAACCTGTCACTCGGCTTTTACAACTCAAAACACCGCCTTTGGCCGCAGCCTGTTTTAGCCAGCTCTGGTGTAATAACGCCACATCGATATCGTGGGCTTCGTATTCGTAAGCGGCACGACTAAAGGCGTCCGCCCGCAGCAAAGGCACATGCTCGAGCGCTTGCCTGACTGTTATTTCCTTTAAATCGGAGTTTTCAGCCAGAATCGCTTCATAGGCTTCATCCTGTCCGTGCAGGCAAAGATTGAGAACCCCGCGCTGCGCCAGCAAGGGTTTGTCTATGCCATAGTCACCGGGATTATTGAAAAACGGCAGGCTCAAATCATTAAGTGTGCGAATAACCGCATTGCCGTAGCTGCGAATAAACAGCGCCGCGGAACGTCCAGTACTGTGGTAGCCGGGCTGCGCTTCCATTTCCAGCAGCAAAATACGCTTGTTTTCAGGCAGGTGAGCCGCAAGTCCGGCCCCGGCAATTCCTGATCCGATGATGATGATGTCAAACTCTTTCATATAAATTCATGTCACCGAAAAATAATTCGATACGCTTCGTTCACCCTCGGTTTATTCGCTGATGCGATGCGTTTTTTCAAAACCTTCCAGAAAGGAAGCGAGGTTTTTTCCAAGACTGTCACTAAGATAGCCGCCCTCCTGCACCAGTACGGTCGGTTTGCCGAGTTGCGCAATCCGTTGCGCAATCCGATTGAAGCCCTTGGTGGTGACGCTCAGGCCGCCAAATGGATCATCGATGGACGCATCCAGGCCGAGCGCGACGACGATGGCTTGCGGCGAAAACATCGCCACGGTTTCCAGCAAGGAATCGAGCCCGGCGAGAAATGCATCATCACCTGACTGTCTTGGTAAAGGCACGTTGAGATTGTAAGCGAAACCGGCGCCCTTGCCACGCTCCGATGCATAACCCCAGAAAAACGGGTAAAAGCGCACCGGATCGGCATGTATCGACGCGGTAAAGACATCGTTGCGTTGGTAGAAAATACCCTGCGTACCGTTGCCATGGTGCAAATCCACATCGACGATTGCAACCCGCTGGTAACGGCTGCGCAACAGTTGCGCAGCGATCGCGGAATTGTTCAGATAACAGAAGCCGCCGGCCAGATCCTTGAACGCATGATGGCCCGGCGGCCGGCACAATGCATAGGCCGTCGACTCGCCATCCAGTACCAGTTGCGCGGCGGTGCCGGCACAGTGCGCGCTGCTGACCACCGCGGCAAAAGTATCGGCCGATATCGGGCAAGCGGTATCGGCCATATGGTAACCGGCCTGCCCCACCGCCGATTTCGGGTAACTGCCGCCGCGCCGGTCCGGGTGAATATTCGGCACCACTTCCGGCGAGGCGTTTTCAATACGCTGCCAGCGATGGTATATATTTTTCAGAAAACGGAGATATTCCGGCGTATGAATCGCCGATATCAATGCAAGCCCGGTATCAACCGGTTCGACATGTTCACAACCTGCGTCAAGTGCGGCGGCCAGCAGCGTATCGGCGCGTTGCGGCACTTCCGGATTATCCGCCTGCGCACCGCTGGATAGAAAAAACGAAGGATCATGCCTGGCCTGCGATGCAGAATAGATAGCTTTCATGGAAATACCCTGATTCGAAAATTCGGACCTGCGAACCGCCGGTCCTCTAGAAATTGACCTTGTCCGCGCCTTTGAGTCCGAGACGTTTGCGGGCCTGATCCGGCGTGGCGATCTCATAGCCGAGATCTTCCAGTATCCTGCGGATAAGGAGAACCTGTTGCGCGTTGGACGTCGCAAGCTCACGCCTGGCGATATACAGACTGTCTTCCAGACCGACACGCACATTACCGCCGAGGATAGCGCCCATGGTGGCAAGGCGGATTTGCTGTTGCGCCGCCGCCAGCACCGAGAAGTGATAATTGTCCGGGCCGATCAAACGATCCGCCGTGGCTTTCATGTGCATCAGTTGTTCTGGCGCCGCGTCGATGCCGCCGAGAACACCCATGACAAACTGCAAAAACACCGGCGCCTGAACCTTTTGCTTGCGCAGATACCAGGCCAGGCTGTGGATATGCCCGACATCATAGCACTCGAATTCAAACCGGGTGCCGAGGTTTTTGCCAACCTTTTCGAGCAGAATATCGATATCCGCAAAGGTGTTTTTGAAAACCACATCCCGGGTTGCATTAAGAAGCCGGGGCTCCCAGTCATGCTGCCAGTCGTCATAGCGCCCGGCAAGCGGGAAGATGCCGAAGTTCATCGAACCCATATTCATCGAACACATTTCCGGCGCGGCTTGTATTGACGCCTGCATTCGCTCTTCGACCGTCATTAATGATGATCCACCAGTGGAAATATTGACGATCGCCTCGGTGTTTTGCCGGATCACCGGCAGAAACTGCATAAAGACGTCGGGGTCAGCGGTCGGTCGGCCGTCGCGGGGATCTCTCGCATGCAGATGTAATACTGCAGCTCCGGCTTCAGCAGCCTCTATGGCCTGCTCAGCAATATCGGCCGGCGTGAGCGGCAGATACGGGCTCATGGTCGGTGTATGAATGGAACCCGTTACCGCGCAGGTGATGATAATCGGCTCGCTCATGCCACCCGGCCTTTTGGCAGACTGAGTTCCTTTGCCAGTTCCTCAAGACTCTGATCCAGCATCTCCAGCAGATGATCAATTTCACTGTCACTGATAATCAGCGGTGGACAGACCATAAAGTGATCGCCCTCAAGCCCGCCCCTGGTGCGGCGCGAATAAATAATCAAGCCGTTTTTATAGGCGATATCCACCAGCCTGGTATAGGCGTTAAACGATGCGGGTAATGGCTCCTTGCTGTCGCGATCCGCCATCAGTTCGAACGCCAGTAACAAGCCTTTGCCGCGTACGTCACCGATAAACGGATAATCGCCTTGCAGGGAGACAAGTTTTTCCTTGAGCTTGTCGCCCTGGACCTGTGCACGCTCAACCAGCTGCTGCCTTTCCAACTCTTCGATTACTGCAAGCCCGGCGGAACAGGCCAGCGGATTGCCCGCATAGGTAAAACCGTGAATAAAGCCGCCGGAATCCAGCACGGTTTCGACCATATCGCCACGCGCAACCATCGCGCCGAGTGGCGCATAACCGGCTGCAAAGCCCTTGGACAAAGCGATCAGGTCGGGCTGCAAATTCCAATGCTCACCGCCGAGAAAACGGCCTGTACGTCCGCCGCCGGTCATGACTTCATCGCTGATCAGCAAGACATCGAATTCCGCGCAAATCTCCTGAATCCGCCGATAATAACTGTCCGGCGCCACCAGTGCGCCGGTCGAGGCGCCACCGACAGGCTCCATGATAAATGCAAGCACGGTTTCAGGCCCCTGACGCAGAATCTCTTCGCGAAGAAATTCCGCATAACGCAAACCACGCTGCTCGTCATCCAGTTCGTCCTGATCAAGATAACAGGTCGGCGCCGGAATTTTCGGCATTTCGCGCATCATCGGCGCAAACGGCTGCGTCATTTGCGTCATGCCAGTGATCGCCAGCGCGCCCAGCGTCGAACCGTGATAGGAAGGAAACCTGGAAATGACTTTCCACTTATCGGGCCGCCCCGAGGCGAGTGCCCATTGACGGGCAAACTTCAGACAGCTTTCCACCGCCTCGGAACCGCCGGAAACAAAAAATACTCTGTCCAGACCCGTCGGCATCAGGGAAGCGGTCTTTCTCGCCAGCTCCTCCGAGGGACCGGTTTCGAAATGCAAGCGGTAACCGAACGTCGCCTTGTCCATCTGGGCTTTCATGGCCGCCAGCACATGGGTGTTGGAATGACCGATATTCGACACCATCGCGCCGGACGAGCCGTCCAGATAGCGCTGACCGTTGATATCCCAGAGATAGACACCACGACCTCGATCGAGCCTGGGCCGGCGTTGCCTGGATTGATAGAAAAGATGGCTCTCGGGTTTCGTCACCTTGTAAATCTCCGACACACTCAACTCAACGATCAGCTTTCAGCACGATCACATCGACAGGCCGTATGCTGGCAGTGACGGCCGCGCCCTCGCTCAAGGGCGCATCCTCGATAGCACTGATGCATTGATAACTCTCTTTACCCATATCGAGAAAATAGCGCGCGACCTGGCCCTGATAATCGAGCGTCCTGATGGTCGCGGGAAAGGTATTTTCCGCATCCGTGGTATTGACATCGAGCTTGATCCGCTCCGCTCTGAACACAACCCGAACGACGTCACCGCTTGCAAACGATTGCTGCTGGCCGCTTGCCGACAGTCTGCCCAGACCCGCCACATCGATTACCACCGTATCGCCATCGGTCTGCGTAACCGTGGCGTCTTTGATCGTCGAGTTACCGAGAAAGTCGGCGACGAATTCGGTCCGAGGATGATTGTAAATGGCCGAGGGCGAATCAACCTGCTCGACCCGGCCTCCGCGCATCACGACAACCCGGTCCGACATCGCCAGCGCTTCGGACTGATCGTGCGTAACAAAGATGGTGGTCAGCCCCAGCTGGTGTTGCAAACGCTTGAGTTCGACGCGCATGTCTTCACGGAGATTGGCATCCAGCGCTGACAGGGGTTCGTCCAATAACAGAACATCGGGCTGAATGGCGATCGCCCTGGCCAGCGCGATACGCTGTTGCTGACCGCCAGACAATTGCCGGGGATAGCGATCAACCAGATCCGGCAACTGCACAAGTTCCAGACTTTCCATCACGCGCTGTTTGATCTCGGCTTTCGACACATTGCGGTATTTGAGCCCGAACGCGACGTTGTTGAAAATCGTCTTGTGCGGAAACAGTGCGTAATTCTGAAATACAATACCGAGATTACGGCGATGAATCGGCAGATCGTTAACCCGCTGGCCCTTGATTTTGATCTCGCCTTCCGTCGCTTCGAGCAGGCCGGCAATGATCCGCAGCGTCGTGGTTTTGCCGCAGCCCGAGGGTCCGAGCAAGGTGATGAATTCACCGGCCTCTATCGTCAGATCCATCGGATACACGGCATTGAATTCACCGAATTTCTTGGTGACCTGCTGCAGTTCGACGGCTTTTCCGCTGGTAGTCAAGGTATCAGTCCTGCGTTAAATCGTACACGTGAAAAGGAACGGACCGGCGGCCCGTTCCTCTGTCCGTAAGCTCAGTAGCCTTTCTGTACCCGGCCGAATTCCTTCGACCAGTCGGCCTCATTGGCATTCCAGTAGGTCGGGTCGAAGAACGACAGGCCCGCCAGCGTACCGCTCGGATCAAAAGCCGGCAGGGTCGGAACGACATCACCCAGCTCCACCTTGTTGGGATCCAGTGCGGGCGGATAACTCTGACCTTCAGCCACCGCGATCGCAACTTCCGGTTCGAGCATAAAGTTCAGCAGTTCCTCGCAGGCTTCCATCGGGCTGCCTTTGATCACGAAAAGACATTCCTGCCAGCCCAGGCCACCTTTGGGGTCGAAGTAACCGATATCATGACCTTCGTTTTGCAGCGCCTTGACCCGTCCAGACCAAGCTTCCGTAACGTAGATTTCCTCTTCACCGAGCAGGCTCATCAACTCCGCGCCCGAGCCCCAGTATTTAAGAGCCAGATCACGATGCGTGCGGATTGCGTCCCAGACCTTGTCCATATCCTCGATCGCATTCGGGTCCTGGCCGGTTTGCAAGGCCGCGTACCAGATCCGTGTCTTCCATTCACCCCAGCCGCCGATCTTGCCTTTGAAGCGTTCGTCGATCAGCAGCATGGCGCCGGATTTCTGCATTTCCTCGTCGGAAATATGCTTGCGGTTATAGGCCAGGCCTGTAGTACCGTAATCATACGGAACCGCCGACAGTTTACCGTCGCTGACCTTGCGGAATACATCGACCAGCGCGGGGATGACGTTTTGCAGATTGGGAATATTCGCTTCGTTCAGCTCACTGGCAAAACCCAGGTTGTCATAGCGTACATAATCAAAGACGCCACTCAGGTGAGCCAGGTTGTATTCTCCTTCCTGACCGGCCTTGATACGCGAGATGTACTCGTCGGCACCACCGAACGTGCCGTCGACAACCTTGATGCCGGTCGCTTTGGTATAAGGATCGAAGGCATATTTGCGGAATGCTTCGGAGACCACGCCGCCCCAGCCGTCAAAGCGTACCTGCTCGGGGCTGGCCGCCATCGCCTGTTTGCCAAGCATGGTCATGACGCCGCCCGAGACACCTGCGGTTACGCCGGCGGCACCCAGGATTCCAAGAAACGTGCGCCGGCTGATATCGCCGTGGCGGTAACGTTCCAGCAGTTTTTCGTAGCGTTTGGTATTGTCCATAGTCTTCCTCTTGATGATGAATTGAACGATGGTTTACTTGACGGTTGACCTGGCCGCGAGTACGCGCGCCAGTGCCGCTCCGGCGATGGGCAGGCCGGCCGTCAACACGATCATGGTCGTTCCCAGGGCGTTGATCTCCGGACTGATGGAATTTCTGAGCATGGCGAAAATCTGTGTGGGAACCGTTTCGACACCACCGGGCTTCCAGAACAGGGTGCCGGTGATATCGTCGAAAGAAATCGTAAACGCAAATAAGAACCCGGCCAGTACCGCCGGCATCAGTAGCGGCAGCGTGACTTCCAAAAATGTTTGCAGCGGATTGGCGCCGAGACTGCGGGCCGCTTCTTCGTACTCCGGGCGGATCGACACCAGACGTGCCTGCACCACCAGTACGACAAACGGCAAGGTAAAGATGACATGACCCAGCAGCAATAACAGAAAACTCTTGGGCATATCCAGCACCTGCAGAAAAAGCAACAGGGCTACCGCCAGCACGACTTCCGGCACCAGTATCGGCGCGATCAAAACCGTCATGATGCTGTTCTTGCCCGGGAATTCGTAACGCACCAGGGCCAGACTTGCAAGAACACCCATGGTGGTCGACAACAATGCGGTCAATCCGGCCAGCACCAGAGATACCTTGAAGGCGCGGATAATCGCCTCGTTGTTCCATAGCGCCTCGAACCAGCGCATACTGAATCCCTCGATCGGAAACGAGCCGAACTGATTGGCATTGAAGGACAGCAAAACAACGATCGCTACCGGCAAAAACATAAACAGGTAGACAAGAATCGTCAGGAATCGGATCAGCGACCAGGAGTTCATACGGGCACCCTCAGCCGAAACTCCGGGCAATTTGCCCGAGCCCCATAAAGCGGTTATAAACCATGACCACCGCGCCCAGGACGAACAGCAATACCAGCGATAGGGCTGATCCGAGCGGCCAGTTGAGCTGGGTGATCACTGTCTCGAAAACCAGGTTGGCAAACATTGCGTCACGAGGCCCGCCGAGGATCAGCGGTGTGATATAGGTGCCCGCCGCCAGCACGAAACAGAGCAGACCACCGGCGGCCAGCCCGGGCAAGGACAAGGGCAGGGTCACTTCGAGAAACGCCTGCCATTTGCTCGACCCCAGCGAACGCGCCGCATCGACCAGATTCGGGTCGATGGATTCGAGGCTGACGTAGACATTGAGAATCATAAAGGGCAGCAGAAAATGCACCAGCCCGAGAATCACCGTGTACTCGTTGTACAACAACTGCAGCGGCTCGTTCAAAAGGCCTGTCCAGACCAGAAAGGTATTGAGCGCGCCGCTGGCGCCGAGAATATTGATCCATGACATGGTGCGGATGATGTAGCTGATCCAGAACGGCAGCATCAGCAGTAATAACAGCAGCGCCTTGCTCTGCAGACGTGTATTGGCAACAAAATAGGCCGGCACATAACCAAGGATGGCGCACAGCAAGGTGGTTACCAGCGCGATCTTCAGGGTGTTGAACAGGATGTCGCGGTAAAAGCTGTCGCTCAGCACTTCCTGCCAGTTGTCGAGAAAAAAACCGACTTCATCGGCCCCGGTCGCGGTTCTCAGCCAGAACGAATAAACAAGAATAAACAACAAAGG
>JAGRHW010000180.1 GCA_020444765.1 Gammaproteobacteria bacterium
GAATCCGGCATTTTTAACCGCCTGGCACATATCCAGCTTGTGTTGAAAGGAATCTGTGCCTGCCAGCAGCCGGTTCAGTTCCGAGGAGCTCGCCTGAAAACTGATCTGGATATTGTCAAGTCCGGCCTTTTTAAACCCCTCCACTCTTTTGGCATCCATACCGACTCCGGACGTAATCAGGTTGCTGTAATACCCCATTTCACGGGCATGCCTGATAATGATTTCCAGATCCTGCCGAACCAGCGGTTCGCCGCCGGAAAGGCCGAGCTGGGTGGCTCCCAGGTCGCGTGCTTCCTGTAAAACACGCAGCCAGGTGTCGGTATCGAGTTCCTGCTTGATGTCGGCGAAATCAACAGGATTGCTGCAATATGGGCACTGTAAAGGGCATTTGTAGGTAAGTTCGGCCAACAACCAAAGTGGTTGGAATACAGCCCCGGCATCATCTGTCACGCAGTTACCCCGGCTTGGTTGGTTCTGCAAAGGATGGCCTCCGCAAAGCGGAGGCCGGTATACTGCTTTTTATCTGTTGTAGATGTACATGTTTATTTCAAATCCCAATCTGTGCTCTACAAACGATGGCTTGGACCATTGCATAAGATAACCTCCTGAAAAATCATTTAAATGACGGGCATATAACCGGCCCGACCTTCATACTAGTGTTACCAACGGTGATTTTGAATAGGAATATTTCCGTTATATATACGGAAATAGGGCATAGAGGCTAACGCGGGAAAATCGCCCTTGTGTTCTTCCGTATCCTCACCTTACTCTCAAGCCAGTGCTCGGCGAACAAGAGCGATTGCGAGGAAGCAGTGGTGAGAAAAACGGATTCACGTTTCTATCGACTCAGAAAACTGATGTTACTTATGATTCTGCTTGTCGTTGTGGAACAGGCTTATACACAAACGGCTTCAACCACTGTAAAAGTCGGTGTACTGAAATACGGCACGGTCAACTGGGAGCTTGATGTTCTCACCAGCCATGAACTGGATAAGAAAAATGGCGTGAATATCGAGATTGTCGAACTCGGCAATAAAAACGCCACAACGATCGCTTTGCAAGGTGGTGAGGTGAATGCCATCGTCAGTGACTGGATTTGGGTATCCAGGCAAAGGGCTGCCGGAAAGACCTATACATTTTTTCCTTATTCCAACGCTGTTGGTGGCATGCTTGTTCGGCCTGATGCCGATATCAAATCATTTGCCGACTTAAAAGGTAAGCGGCTGGGAATCGCCGGTGGTCCGGTCGATAAAAACTGGCTGATTTACCGGGCCTATATCAGAAAACAATTCGGATTCGATCCGATGGATGAAGCCGATACGCAATTTGCCGCCCCGCCCTTGCTGAATGAATTGATGATGAAAGGCGACCTGGATGCGGTGATTACGTTCTGGGTGTTCGGCGCCAGGTTGCAGGCTGCAGGTATGCGTCCGATGGTATCAGTGCCGGAAATTCTTCCCGAGCTGGGTGTCGACACATCAATGCCGTTATTGGGGTGGGTCTTTGACGAGCAATGGGCAGAGCATAATCCCGCAGCTGTGGAAGGGCTGATCAGGTCTACCTACGCGGCCAAGGAGATTCTGCTGGAATCGGATGCTGAATGGACAAGGCTGAGCTCACTCATCAGACCGGAAAGCGAGGATGAATTGCACACTATCCGCGATGTCTGGCGCGCTGGTGTGCCGGGCCGCTTCGATGATGCCGACCTTGAAGGCGCCGCCTTGATATTCTCAATTCTCGCCGAAGCCGGTGGGAAAAAACTCGTGGGCGACAGCCCGGTGCTGGCTGAGGGAACGTTCTGGCGGAGGTCGGGAGTCAAGCCTTGACCAGCCTTACGGATAATCTGCTGATAAGGCAAGCAGGGGGTGTGATGCGAGTCAGGAAGTGGCTACGCCCTCTGTCTCTGCTGATCCTGATCATCGTCTGGCATGTGTCGGCCAGCCTGGTTGACTCGGAGGTTTTCCCGACTCCGTATTCGGTATTCCTCAGTTTGCAGGATCACATTCTCACCGGCGACCTGTTCTATCATCTGGGCATAACACTCAAACGCGTTTTTCTGGCTTTTATCATTGCCATGTTAGTCGGGACCTTCATCGGTTATATGATGGGGAGAAATGAATGGATCAATGAATCACTGGACAGCCTGCTGCTGTTGAGCCTGAATATACCGGCGCTCGTAACCATCATACTCTGCTATTTATGGATTGGTTTGACGGACCTGGCAGCGATTACCGCGGTTGCAATAAATAAAATACCTACTGTCGCTGTGATGCTGCGTGAAGGCGCGAGAGCGCTGGACAAGCAGTTGTTGCAGGTTGCAGAGGTTTACAGGGTCGGTCGTCTAAAAACATTCAGGCATGTCGTGTTACCGCAGTTGTATCCGTATTTGTTCGCCTCCGCAAGATCCGGGCTCGCCCTGATCTGGAAAATCGTACTTGTCGTCGAGCTGCTAGGACGCAGTAACGGGGTCGGTTTTCAGCTAGGTGTCTTTTTCAATTTCTTCGATATTACCAGTATTCTGGCTTATACGGTGGCCTTCGCGCTGGTCATATTCCTGGTGGAAGTGCTGTTCATGCGGCCGATCGAGAGAATTTCCGGAAAGTGGAGGGCATGAAAACCGTTGCAATTTCTGTCCGGAGCAAACGTTTCGCCGAGAGCCCGGAAATTATCAGAAATCTGGAAATATCAATCGAACCCGGCGAGCTGGTATGCCTTATCGGCCCCTCCGGCGTTGGCAAGAGTACCTTGCTGAATATCGTCTCGGGACTGGACAGCGAGTATAGCGGAAGCTGCAATATCGATCAGTCGACCAAAACCGGTTTTATTTTTCAGCAGCCACGATTGATGCCCTGGCTGACGGTGCTGGACAATGTCGAGCTGGTTTGTGACAAGCCGGACCGGACAAAAACCATGGATATGCTGGCCATCGTAGGTTTGCAAGGGCAGGAGCATTTGTATCCCTTGCAACTCTCGGGCGGGATGCAAAGGCGCGTAGCGCTGGCGCGGGCTTTTATCAACCGGCCGGAGCTGTTATTACTCGACGAACCCTTCGTTTCTCTGGATTCACCTTCGGCCTCGAGGCTGATCGGTATCCTTGAACGACTCTGGCTCAAGCATCGCCCGACCGTCCTGTTTGTTACGCATGATCTGAGGGAAGCGATTTCTATTGCCGACAGACTGATCTTTCTGACCGGGCAGCCCTCGCGGGTTTTGCTGGAAGAAAAAATCACGATTCCGAGACCGCGCTCCGGGCAGGACGCAAGTGTCAGCGATTTTTATAGTAAGCTGATGCACTCCTACCCCGGAATCCTGAGCGGAAAGCTGTCCAGATGACAACGCAAAAGGCCAACAACAAGCTGAAGGTAAGCCAGGTCAGCAAGTATTATGGCGACTTATGCGCGCTCGACAAGGTTGATCTGTATGTCGATGAGGGTGAATTTGTCGCCTTGCTGGGGCCGAATGGTGCGGGTAAGTCAACGCTTTTTCAGTTGCTGACCGGGCTGTTTGTACCCGATAACGGGGATATTCTGATCAATCAGCAAAGCCTGTCGGGTAATGCGACACAAGCATTGGCCAGCCTCGGAGTTGTATTTCAACAGATCACGCTTGACCTTGACTTGACCGTAATGCGAAATCTGCTGTTTCATTGCGGATTGCACGGAATAGCCAGACCGAAAAAACGAATACACCTGGCCTTGCAAAGAGGCGGCCTGCTGTCGAGCGCCAGCAAACCGTGCCGGGCGCTGAGTGGCGGTAACCGTCGTAAGGTCGAGCTGGCAAGATCCTTATTGCACTATCCGTCGATTCTGTTGATGGATGAACCGACGGTTGGTCTGGACCCGGCCTCACGTGAGTCACTGGTGGCTTATGTCCGCTCGCTGTGCAGGGACGAGGGACTGGCGGTTCTCTGGGCCACCCATCTGGTCGATGAAGCAGATGATGCCGATCGTGTGTACATCCTGGATAAGGGCAGGGTGCTGCAACAGGGCAGTCCGGAAACCATCGTGGCCTCTGCCGGTGCAAGCGATTTGCTGTCTGCCTTCCTGAAAATGACAACAGAAAAAGGACAGAGCAAAAATGCCTGAGATTTTATCACGAACGACACAGGCGGAGGCATCTTGAATTTAAGACACGCGCTGTATGCGCTGAATGCCTTGAGCGCCAGAGAGCTGATTAAATTCTGGCAGCAAAAAGGTCGGCTGCTCTCCGCGCTTGTTCGTCCGGCGTTATGGCTGCTGGTGTTTGCCGCCGGTTTTCAAAATGTTTTTGGTGTGTCGATCATCCCACCCTATGAAACCTATATCGAGTATCAGGTGTATATAGCGCCCGGCCTGCTCGCGATGGTGTTGCTGTTTAACGGCATGCAGACATCGCTGGCCATGGTCTACGACCGCGAGATGGGCGTTATGCGTTTGTTGTTGACTGCGCCTCTGCCCCGCTGGTATCTGTTGTTGTGCAAACTGATGGCAGGTACGATTCTTTCTGTAGTGCAAGCCTGCGCATTCCTTCTGATGTGCTTTATTTTCAAAGTGGATTTGCCTAACCCGGGCTGGCTGCTGGCGATTCCGGCGTTACTGCTCAGCGGCGCCATGCTGGGCGCTCTGGGGCTTCTGCTCTCGGTCTATGTCAAACAACTGGAAAACTTTGCCAGCACCATGAATTTTGTCATCTTCCCGATGTTCTTTATCAGCTCCTCGCTTTATCCCTTGTGGAAACTCCAGGAATCGGGCGCAGAGCTGGTTTTTTTGCTGGCACAATACAACCCCTTTACTCATGCGGTCGAATTGATTCGCTTTTCCATGTACGGGCAGTTCAACGCGACGTCCTTTTTAGTGGTGATGGGATGTTTTCTGGTGTTTTTTTCCGCCGCGGTTATCGGCTACCGACCGCAGGCATCAATGGGCAGGCGAAAGACGCGCTAAGAATCTCTGATGTCGGAGAGGCTCGCAGGACGTCATGCCAATGCTTCTTTTTAAGCTCGTCACTCCCGAGCAGGCGAAGGTGCCGGTTCAGTCTGCGTATGGACGGTCAACTGCGGGAACGGAATCGTCCAGTTCTGCTCGTTGCAGACCTTGATACAAGATTGTTGAATCAAACGTTCGATGCTGTAGAAACTCTGCGCGGCCGAACTGTCGAACGTAATATAAACCAGATAATCAAGAGATGATGCGCCGGCGGCTTTCAGTTCGACCAGGATGTTTTTTACCGCGGCAAAAAAATCCGTAGACCGCAGCGCTGTTTCGATTTCGGCTTTGAAGAGCGGGCCGACATCGGTCAGGGCTATCGTCTGGTGGCTGTAATCGATGCCGAAAATACCGGCGACGCCAAAGCAGCCGTTGCGGGTCAGGTTCAGCACATCCATGTTAAACATGTCCGCCGTTGGTACGAACATGGCCGCGCCGCCGCCGAGTTTGAGCTCGACGTTATCCGGTGTCTGGCGGATGATTTCGGCCAGTTTGCCGTTTGGCAACATCACGAAATCTCCACGCCGGTGCGGAAACCAGGGTTCGTGGCCGACCGGGCGCGAGGTCATGCTGCCGAGCTCCGACAAGGGCAGGCGAATCGTGCCGTCGATTTCGGGGTTACGCAGCACGGAATACAGATTGATGGAGCTAAGCTTCCAGGGAATGCCGTTGTACATGATGCGCTCGCCCTCACGAGCGGCGCCGAGGTTGAGCAGCAGTTTGGTTTCGGCAATAAAACGCGGCAGCGTGTTGCGCAGGCCGATGATGATCGCCGCCACCAGCAGAATCGCCAGCCCCAGCAGCAACACGTCGCCTCGCGAATAAAACACCACCATCACCGCGATGATCACCAGCAGCGTGGTTAACAGGCTGTAGGCGTAGGCGGCCAGGCGATAACGCGTCAGGGTACGGCGTTCCGCGCTGTTTTTGACACGTTTGCTGAGCAGCCAGAGCAAGGAACGCATAAACAGCCAGACACCCAGTGCCGCGCCGAAGGCGATCAGCAGCGTCAGGCCGCGGCCGAGAAAAAATTCGTCGACCGAGCGCTTGATGACTTCCATCCACGAAACGGTTTCACCCTGTAAATCCTGCAGTTGCAGGGTGGCGATTTCCAGCGAGTTCTTATTGTCTTCCTTACGGCGCTGCCAGCGTTCGACCAGTGACTGAACTTTTTCCTCCGTTGCCTCGGGTAATTCCTGCCCGGCGTAAAGCGACAATGAGGCCAGTGCGTTGTCAATCGTTGTCGCATAATCCTGACGCTGGGCAATCGTGCTGCGCAGGCGCTCGATCTTGCGCGGTTTTTCCGTCAACACCTTGAGGTTTTCTATCAAGGGTTGCATTATCTGGATGATTTCGGTCTGCCAGTTGAACTCCGGTTCCTTGGCGCCGAATAATTCCGTCTCCACACCACCGGTGGCCAGCCGCTCGAATGACTGATTGACCCGCTTGACCTCCTGATCGATGGTGGCTTTTTCCTCCTCCAGCGCGGCTTTGTCCTCGTCCGTGGCTTGCTGGATTTTCTGCGCCAGATTTCGCTGGCTCTTCTGCAGCTCCTCGAGTGTCTGCTGCAAAGCCTGCAAACGCGCCACCGACGCGGTGCTCACTGTTTCTTCGGGCGACTGGGCAATCGCCTTTTCCACCCCGGCAAGGCTCGCGAACAGGAAAAAGCAGATCAGGAAATATCCGACGCTGGACAAAAATGGACGGCTGGAAAACATCAGAAAACTCTTGAAAAAATCAGGGTAACAGTAAGGGTATAGCGACGTGTTTTCGATCTGGCAATATCAAACCCGTCGCATGCCCGATCCAATATGCATGTTTCGGGCGGTTTTGCGTTTGTTTGAGGAACCTTGACGGTTTTGTAGTGTTGGAGGAACTGAATTGATGATCAATAACATGGACCCGATTCATTCGGATGAGATTCTGCGTGAGGAATACCTGGAACCTCCGGGTATGTCGCCCAGTGCGTTGCACGTGCCGGCCACCCGCAGCGGGGATATTGTGCGGGAACGCCGAGGCACTAGTCCCGATGCAAGGCTGCGCCTGGCCTGCTACTTTGGCGCCGACGCCCAAAGCTGGATGAACCTGCAAATCAGCTATATGCGTACCACCGGCGAGGATTGAGTGAATTTAAAGAGTGGAAGAGATTAGATAAGCTCTTGTTTTTATTG
>JAGRHW010000181.1 GCA_020444765.1 Gammaproteobacteria bacterium
CCGCGACCGGCCAGTCCGCTGCTGGATTCCCGCCTGCGCGGGAATGACGAGGTGGGCAAACGTCATCCCCGAATGTTTTAGTCGGGGATCCAGCACTTCCACCGGACAGTCCGCTGCTCGATTCCCGCCTGTGCGGGAATGACGAGGTGGGGAAACCTCATCCCCGAGTTCCTTTGTCAGGAAACCCCTGTAAAATTTTTGTCAAAAAAATCCGCAATAATGTGCACTACAATATCTTATCGGAGGTTTGAGTCGATAGCGGCTTGCCATCTGACGGCTAAACCGGAAAGCCACCGGAGCCGATAGTAAACGCATTAACCCGACAGGGATCGACGGAACCGACAACGCTCAGGTGAAAAAATGATCAGCATCGAACGGGCTGCCAAAACCGATTCTTTGGCTCTTGAACGGCTGGACCGGATAGCCTGGGACAATCCTGCCTTGAACAAACCGTTAAACGATGCCGATTTCACCTGGCGCGTCTGGATAACTCATGCACTTGTCTATACCGCAAAAACCGACAGCGGTGTCATCGGCGCGGCCCTGGCATTTCCGGTCATCGGCGGAAAATTCTGTCTGCACAAGCTGATTATTCATCCCGAATGGCGAAAGCGCCGGATTGCAACGTGCCTGCTGGACGCGCTTTTGCATGAAACAGACACCCTCGGCAATGCAGTATTTGCCAATATCTTCAGCGATAACGTCAAGGCCATCCAGCTATTCGAAAAACACGGCTTTTACAGAAACAACGATCAACCGGACAGCAACCGGCTTACCAATACCCTTCTGCTTACACGCCAGGCCAGTAAAAAGCCTTACTTTTCAAAGAACAATTACCTGGCTTCGATTTACCGCTAGCGCGCGGGTCCGCCCGGGATCAGCAATGGATGTGGATCAGCGGAACCAGCATTTCCTCTCTGGACAAACCGCCGTGGTGACCGATGATATCCGGCGGAAACTCGCCGCCCAAAGGGTCGAAAATAACGGTATTTTCGTGCATGAGCAGAAGCACATCGCCCAGACGGTTTCGCAATTCCGGATGCGGTTTTCCAGGACCTAGCAAACCCTCCTCGATTGCCAGCGATGACAATACCGGGCTTGCAATACCTTGCAATTGCTCGGTAGCGAGTTGTATAAAACTGTCCAGACAGCCGGTTTTCAGGTGCGCGATCGGCAGCCGCGGCTCGCCGGTCAGCGGCATCTGCGTCATCTCCGCCAGTTCCGGAAATGCTTCGCTGAAAACATATTGCAAGCCTGTTGGACAATCGGTAAAACCGTGGTCCGCACAGACCAGCAGATCGACATCCTGACCTTTCAGCTCAAGCGCCAGCTTTTCGATTTGTTCGTCAAGCATGCGCAGATGTTCCGCGGCCTGCTCACTGCCGATACCGTAATGATGCGCGTCACTGTCATAGTCGGCCCAGTACGTGTAAACATAGCCTGAGTCCCTGAAGCGCGAGACGGCCTTGCCCGTCTGCCGGATAAGTTCACGCATATCCTTGTAACCGACGACACTTGCCGGGCTGCTGAAATCATTGGTGAACGCCGATCTGCAGATCCGCTGCGGGGTAATATGCCAACTCGGCACCTCGGTTTGCTCGGTAAAAGGCGTGACCTGGGAAAGCTGTCGCGGCGTCATGCTGCCCGGAGTAAGCGACATAAAGCCTGCCCGGGTGGCGAAAGGCAGAATTGCTGCGGCCGTCGCCAGCTCGCGAAACCAGGTGAACCAGCCGGGGAAACCATGTCTGGCCGGTGGCTCGCCGGTCAGAAACACAGGTATCGCAGCTGCGGTTGCCGACGGCACCACCGACGTCAAACTGCCAAGGCAATGGCTGTCCAGGAACCCGCCATCGGCAACCGCCTTCAGGTGAGTGATTCCCAGCCCGTCGACGATCAGCAGAACGATCTTCCGACCGAGACGGTCGCCTGCGAACAAGCGCGCCGGTTCATAGGCCGTCTCCACGCCCAGAGCCAGTGACACGGAAGCCATCAGATTAAGAATGCTGCCGCCCCGATAGTCCGGCAGACAACTGTCCGGTGGAAATACAAGCAAGGAATTACTGAACATCCGCTTTATCACTTACAACATCGGGACGGCCTTGCAAAAACATCAGGGTTTGCAGGGACGTGGCGCAAAGGATTTCAGTCTCCTCACGCATGGCAAAGACGTCCGTATGCGTGATCGTCAGTGTGCGCCCGGACTTGACGACCCGGCCCCGGGCAAGCAGCTTATCCCCTTGTGCCGGCGCCAGCAGATTGACCTTGAACTCGACAGTCAGCACCGCGCAATCGTCCGCCATCAGACTGGCCCCCGCATAACCACCGGCATTATCGGCAAGCGTCGCGACCACGCCGCCATGAAAATAACCGTGCTGTTGGGTCAGTTCTTCGCGATACGGCAAATGAATCTCGCAAAATCCCGCTTCCAGAGCGGTGAGTCGCGCGCCAAGCAAGCGCATAAATCCCTGCGCGGCAAAGCTTTTTTCCACCTGCTTGCGGAAATCCGGGTTTCGGGCTGTAAAGTGTTTTTGCATGCCTGAACCTTAGCCGATTAAGGCCTGAGCGACAATGGACAAAAACGCCTCGAAGCAGAGCGTCAACGATTGATATAGCCGTATAACAGACTCGCGGCAATCGTCCACATGGTCAGTCCGATCACGATATCCAGCCGCTGCCAGTGTTTGTCCTCGCTGAGATACGGTGCCATAAAGCGGCCCGCCAGCGCGAGACTGGCAAACCACAGCAACGACGCCGTGCTCGCACCAGCGGCAAAGATCAGCGGCTGTTTACCCGGCAACTGGCCGCCGATACTGCCGAGCAGAATCACCGTGTCCAGATAGACATGCGGATTGAGCAAACTGATCGCCAGCGTCGTCATGACCGCCACGGCGGCGGAATCGATGCGCGGACTTCGCTTCGCCGTCAGATGACCGGGCCTGAACGCCCGTCGCAGCGCCAGCAGGCCGTAGACCAGCAAAAACGCCACGCCACCGAAAGTTGCAAGCTGAAGAAACAGGGGATCATGCTTGATCAGGGCGCCAAGTCCCAGCACCCCGGAAAAAATCAGGATCATATCCAGAAACGCACAGACCAGAGCGATCAGCAAGGCATGATTCTGCCGGATGGCCTGACCCAGCACGAACGCGTTCTGCGCACCGATCGCCATGATCAGACTGGCGCCAAGCCCCATGCCCTTGGCAAACGACAAAATCAACATGCATGCTCTCCGGAAAATTTCCAGAGCAATGGTAAAGCGCTTTCAAATTAAGTAAAGTTAAACAAATTTAAAACCAGTTAATATTTTTAACCATGATTGATTCTAATGGCATCCAGGCGCTGACCGCCGTGATTCGCAGCGGCAGTTTCGAAAATGCAGCCAAACAATTGTTTTTGACCCGCTCGGCAATCTCCCAGCGAATCAAATTACTGGAAGAAAAAGTCGGCCATACCCTGCTGATACGCAGCTCGCCGCCCAGACCGACACCTGCCGGCGCTTCGGTCCTGAAATACGCACAACAACTCGATCTGCTGGAACGCACGCTGCTGGAGGAATTACAACCCCGTAAAACACAGGACTGGATTCGCGTTGCGATCGCCGTCAACGCCGATACGCTGGCCACCTGGTTTCTGAGCCGGGAGCTGGCCGACTGGTGCCGCCGTAACCGGGTTTTGCTGCAAATCGAGGTCGACGACCAGGAGCAGACTCATCGCCTGCTGCAAAACGGTTCTGTCACCGGCTGTATCAGCGCCCTGCAGACACCGCCGCAGGGCTGCCGGAGTGTTGATCTCGGCGTAAGCCGCTATCTGTGCGTGGCAAGTCCGGATTTCAAGCGCCGGTGGTTCGGCAAGCGGGTCGATAAACGCGGCTTCGGCAAAGCGCCGGCGCTGCGTTTCAATGACAGGGATTTTTTACAACACCAGTTCCTGGCCAGGTATTTCGAGCTGGACGCAGATGGCCTGGCCTTTCACACCTTACCCTCTTCCGAGGGTTATCTGGAATGGCTCAAACTCGGCATGGCCTGGGGTATGACACCAAGGTCCCAGGCACAGGCGCATCTGGATCGCGGCGAACTGGTCGAACTGACACCGAACAAAACCATCGAGGTCAGGCTGTTCTGGCATCTCTGGGGTCTGGATACGCCCGTCACCGAAAGCCTGACCGCCGCACTCCGCCGGGCCGCGGCGGATCACCACGAAGCGGTCTGAAAAGTCTCAGTTTTCATAGCCGAACGGATCGTCGATCGACGGACTCGGCTCGGTAAACCAGCGCGGCCCCGATTCGCTCATGTAAAAGTGATCTTCCAGGCGCACGCCGAATTCGCCCGGAATACAGATCATCGGCTCGTTGCTGAAACACATGCCCGGGCGCAAAACCGTCTGATCACCGGAATTGAGATAGGGCCACTCATGTATATCGAGGCCGATGCCGTGACCTGTACGATGCGGCAGACCCGGCAGTTTGTAGGCGGGGCCGAAGCCATTTTGCTCCAGCGATGCACGCGCTGCCAGATCGACGCTGGCGCAGGTATTGCCGATCTTCGCCATCGCAAACGCCGCTGCCTGGGCAGATTTTTCTGCGTTCCAGACTTGTCTTTGCCGCTCACTGGCTTCGCCGAACACATAGCTGCGGGTGATATCCGACAGATAATCGTGCAATTGACAACCGGTATCGATCAAAACCATATCGCCCTGCCGGAGTGTTTGCGGATTCTTCACGCCGTGCGGATAAGCGGTCGCCTCGCCAAACAGCACGATAACGAAAAACGAACCAGCCGGCGCGCCGACTCGCTGATGGGCAAGATGAATAAACTGCTCGACCTCGGTGGTGCTGATGCCCGGCCTGAGTATCCTTGCCGCCGCCTTGTGGACCTGCAAGGTCATGTCCTTGGCCCGCTGCATCAGGGCAAGCTCCGTCTCGGACTTGATCATCCGCAACGCAGCGGTAATACAAGCCGCATTGATCAGTTGTGCCGCCGGCATGGCCTGCCGCAAACCGTCGCTGATAAAAAACGCCGCGGACTCGTCGACCGCGATCAATAGCCGCTCGCCGTAACGCTGCTGCAACAGATCCGCGATCAGTCGGTAGGGACTCTCGTGCTCCTCCCAGCCGTGCACGCAGCCCTCGATCTGCATATACTGCCTGAGCGTCGGAATTTCGAAAACCGGCGAAATATATTCGCGTGGGCCGTCCTGCGGAATCAGTACCCCGACCATCCGCTCGCTGGCTCGCCAACGGGTGCCGGTAAAATACAGCATATTGGTACCGGCATTGGCATACAGCACATCTATGCCCTGTTCCTTCATCAGAGCCTGCGCCCGCTGAATGCGCGCCTTGTATTCCGCTTGCTGCACCGGCGACACCACAGCGCCGCTCATATCCTCCAGCTTCGCCAGCTCGGCTTCGCTGCTGGAACCGCCCACACCTATTGTCATAAAGATTCTGTTTTCCGCTAGAACTCGAAACGTACACCGACCTTGAACCAGTTCTGGGTCAGGCGATCCTGACCGAGCCGGGTTTCGTAAAAGACAAACGCGGACCGGCCATTCCGGAATACCGCCGAACCGCCAAGCCCGAGATTAAGGTAATCAGTGTCGACGTTTTCGCTGTCGATGGCAAACAGATTTTTCTCCGGATCATAACGGAAGCTGGCCTCGACTTCCCGTGCCGAATCGCTGAAGCGGTGCTCCAGCTCGAGGCGCGCCTGCGGCAGGTAAACGCCGCCGGCCGTGCTGATCGCCCGCGAGACATGACCGCCCAGCACGATGCTGCTGGAGTCGATGCTCTGACTGCGTACCGACAACACCGAACCGAAGCCGGGCGATTGCGGATCGCTGGCGCTTTCATCGTAAGCGTCGACATCCACCGAGCTGAAGGACAAGCGGCCATACGGGCCGTAAGTCCAGCTGCCGCTGGCATACTCCAGGCCCGCCCCCAGGCTCAGAGCAAACTCCGTGGCATCCGGCTTGCCTCTGGCGAATTGCGCGGCTTCACCGTCAAGATTGATACGCCGTTCGATATCGAACTTGCTCGAACCGTAGTGCAGGATCGCATCGACATAGATATCGTCTTCGTCATACCAGGTCGCGAAAGCTGACAGCGAGGTTGACTTCAGCTCGATACCGCCGCCCTCACTCGAATAATCACCCTGATGACGGGTGACGCCGAGCGAACCGCCGACCACGACCGAGTCATTGATCCGGTAATCCACGCCGGCGGTCACTGACTGGTTGTCGAAATCGAGCCCCATTTCCCGGTCGGAGCGGTCCAGCTTGCCCACCGAAACCGTACCGTTGACAAAGGCGCCGAAACGGCTCGGCTCGCCCTCATCGTCACCCGCACCTCCTCCGTTGACCGCATCAAGTATGGCGTTGCTGACATAGCCCGGAATGGTCTGACCGTATAACTGCAACTCCAGACCGCTCAGGTCGAAACCATGACTGCCCAGACGAATCGCATTGATGCGCGACTGTACATTGGTCACCTGTAAATCAGCGGTATCGAGCGACAAGGTACCGATTGCGAAAACCTCTTCCGGCTGCAAACGGTTCAGACCCGACTTGATATCCCCGGCAGTCCCGGCCTGCAGTTTATCGCAGGTAGCCAGCAGATCCGCCTCGGCCGCGCTGCGTTCGGTCTTGTTTTCCAGCGCCAGACAGGCTTTGTCCAGCGCCCCGCCGACCGCCCGCTGATTGGGCGTCAGATCGGCCGTGCCGGCAAAACCGGCGTTGACGGTAAACCTGACCGTATTCGGCGTATCATCATCGGCACGCGACGCGACCGACTGCTCGCCCACCGTGGCGATCACGGTAATCACGCCACCCTCGAGAATTTCCAGGCTGTTGCGTGCCAGTCCGGCATCGTCCGAGCGGGTTACCTGGCCGTCGATCAGACGGCCTGCACCGGCCGGTTCGACGCGCCAGCTGACATCGCGGGCAGCGGCCAGATCCCCCTGCTCCTTGACGGAAAGGACAAACGGCTCAAGCATGTCCCCGGGGAAACCGCTCTGCTGATCGCCTGAAATAATCTCCAGCAGCGCCGGAAAATCCTCCGTCATTTCGTCCTCGATGGAAATTGTGGCGCTGGCGATCGAACCGAGGGTTGCACCGCCGGACGG
>JAGRHW010000182.1 GCA_020444765.1 Gammaproteobacteria bacterium
TTACAAACAGACCACTCGCTACGAGACGTTCTCATACCTGCCGCAGCTATCGGCAGAGGAAATTCGGGCGCAAATCCAATACATCATAGCGCAAGGCTGGAACCCGGCGGTTGAACATGTCGAACCGTCTGGCGCCGCGCGTAACTACTGGTTCATGTGGAAGCTGCCCATGTTCGGCGAGCAGAGCGTTGATGTCGTGCTGGAGGAGTTGGATGCCTGTCACCGGGAGCACCCCAGCCACCATATCCGTCTGATCGGGTACGACAACTACACCCAAAGCCAGGGAACCGCGTTCATCGTTTATCGCGGTTAAGCCAACGACGTCGGAGGATACATTATGCCCGCACCATCCGAGACCAGCGCCGATAAAAAACGGCAGGCGCAGCAGGCCAGACGTCAGGCAGCGCAGCGCAGTAGCACAGCGCGACAACCGGTGAAAAACAAGCCTGTCGCGAAAGCCGTGTCAGTAGCACCAGCCGTTGCCGATCCCGCCCCGTTCAATGCCTTGCAGCCTGAAACGCCCAAGGCAACGGACAGCCGGTCTTATCCTGATCAGGCCGACCCAGTCGAGATTGACACGGCGACCTCCGAAGCCGACATCGACCAGATCTGTGAGTTGGTCGAGGTGAACCCCGCGGCTCTCGGCCCTGACGCCAACAGCGTTCGGCAGATGTGTCGCAACCGGCGTCAGGCACTGGCCAACAAAGGCAAGGCTGCTTCTCCTGGCAAAGGCAACGGTGATGGCCGACGTCGCTCTAGTAAGTACTCGGCGGCCGCCGCCTGGATGAAAGGCTCCGTGAGCAGTCGAGACCTGGCGCGTCAACGTCGGGCAGATATGGCGGCGAACGGTCGTGGGGATGAGCCGGTGTCGCGTCCGAGCGGCCGGGTCCGTCCCAAGGCGGCGCCACCCAAAGTCGAGGTGGGCACCACCCTGGCGGGAAGTGAAGTCACGGGTACACAGGTCGAACGGACGACATCCGTGACAGGCAATGAATCCGGCACCTGTCGCGTGATCACCGGTACCGAATACATTGGTTCCGAGCAGTTTGAGACCTATTGCGGTACCAAACCATCGCCGAATCCAGCCAAAGTGGGCCTCAGCACCACGTCTTCGGGCATGCCGGTTTCCGGTACCAAGGTGGGGCGCTCGGCCAAGGTGACCGGCGATGAACCGGGTAGTTGCGCCAAAGTGACCGGCTCCGAATACATCGGGTCAGAACGCCTGACCGAGTTCTGCGGCAGCGGTGACTTCAGCGTTCATCCCGCCAAGGTCAACACCAGCCAGACCGAAAAACGTCAGGTGAGCGTGACCGGCGCCGACGAGGCGCGTATCAATGCCACGACCGGTTCGGAAGCCGGTGCGGGCCGGGCCATCACTGGATCGCAGTACGCCGATGTCGGTGCTGCCAAGCTGACCATCAATGGCCCCAGCAAAGTGGCCCTGACCCACACCATCGCCGGTCGCCCCGTGACCGGGACAGAAGTGGGCCGGTCCGCCAAAGTGACGGGCGACGAGCAGGGCAGTTGCCGCACGGTCACCGGCACGGAATACATTTCCAACGAGCAGTTTGCCTCTATCTGTCAGACCGCACCCACGCCTTCACCGGCAAAAGTCGGTGTGGATCGTACGCGAAACAGTCAGCGTATTACCGGCAACCTGGTTGATCGCAGCGACAAGGTCACCGGCAATGAGCCCGGTACTTGTAATCGCATCACCGGATCGCAATACGGGCAAAGCAGACTCTGCGGTGGTGCAGCGCCAAAAGCGCATCACATGCAAACCTTGTCAGGTAACAGCCTGACCGGGAACCGGGTCGATCATGGCCCAAAGCTCAGCGGTGACGAACTCGGTGGGTGCCTGCCCGTCACCGGCACGGAGTACTACGGCAAAGAACAGTTTGCCGAGCACTGCACCAGCACCCCCGCTGCCAAACCCGCCAAAGTGGGCGTTGAGCACACGGCGAAAGGGCAGCACGTCTCCGGCACCATGGTGAATTATTCGCCCTCGGTGACGGGTAACGAATACGGCGCGGACCATGCCGTCAGTGGAACCCCGTATGCCGGGATGGTGGTGCCCGAATCGCACGGGGCTTGTTGCAGCAGTTGCGCGGCACGACAACTAGCGGAGACCGCCGGACTGATCGCGCCGAAGGCGGCGACGCACCCGCACAACGGCAATGAGCGGTACCCCGTTTCCGCTGCTGTGCCACAGCCCGAGCCCCAGGCTCCCCAGGATTTCAGCATTGTCTCGCCAGCCCGCGCGGCGCAGCAGCAAGTCACCGGCAGCGCCTTTGGTGGCGACCGGGTCACGGGCCCCAACAATATGGCCTCGGAACTGGTGTCAGGCACGCCGGAGTTTCGTTACAGCCCCGCAGCGGCGCTGACGGTGCCCGCCGCGCAGATGATGCCGCCGGCGCCCGAGCCCGCGCAGCCACAGCGCATTACCGGCGACGGCCGCGACGATGGCGTCAGCATCACCGGTGATAACTGGAATCGCAGTCAGCAAATGACCGGTACCGAAGGCCGCTGGGCGCAGGGCCGGAATCCGACGCTACGCGGCATGTCACGCGGCGCGGTGACCAATGCGCACGTCAACAAGCAACTGGAACGTCCTCAGGCGTCCACTGCCATGGTCACCGGCAGCAGTGGTGGTTATGACGACGGCGCTCTGATCACGGTTTCGGGAGGCGCGCGCGGTTAACGCGTGACTGGCAGGCATAGGACGATGAACACGCGAAACGCCTACACAATGAGAGCACGTCGCAACGCGCAAGCCGTTGCCCCCGTGGGTCTCGCTGTAGCCCCTCGCGCTACTGAGAGTGCCGGCGAATCTGGCAGGATTTTTAAACATCCTGCCTGCCGGACTCTGCCGACCCGGTTCTGTCGTCATCCGCTCACCGACGGTTATACCAATGCCCGTCTGGCGCATTGCGAGGATGCTGTGAAAGGTTTGTTCGATCACATTGAACCGACCTTGAAGCGACTGGCTGGCTTGCCTGTTTCGGAAGGATATCTGGCCGAGGCGCAGCGTCTGGTGCGTCAGGAACTGGGATTTGAACTCCCCACGCCGCTGCTGGACAGCGCCTGGGTGAAGGGTCCCGACATGCGTGCGCTCTACGCCCACTGCGCCTTCTCCGCGCTTAAGGCGTCGGCAGCAAGATTCGTCGATGACTTGAACAGGCAAGAGGAAAAGGTGCAGGACACACGCAACTTCTTCCTCGACTGTGGTTTTCATGCCGTGGATGTCAGTCCCTGCGCAGACGGTCGTTTGAAAGGCTTGAGCCGCTACATTTTGCGTCTTCCCTTGTCATCGTTCACGCGGATCAAGGCGTATGCCGGGGCCCTGTTTGATGTTGAAACAGACGTGCGTCACTGGGGCGAAACCGAATTGCGGCGCTTCCGTGAAGGGGTACCCACCACGGTCGATGCAGGCACCCGTTACCTGAAAATTGCGGTGTACCACACCAGTTCCGGGGACGCCGTGCACGAAGGCTGCGCCGCCCACGGCAGCAACGAGCGCAAGGCCATCGACGCCGCCTTGGAGCGATTGCAGCAGTTCAGACAGGCCATTGAAAACGCGTTTTGTTGTGGCGCCAGCACCGACATTTTGCTGATCGGCGTGGACACCGACACGGATGCGGTGCGTATCCATGTGCCCGATGCCAAGGGCGATCTGTCGGCCCACCGCTACGTGGACAACGCAGAAGTCTACCGCAGCACCTTGGATCTCAATGCCGATGCGGCGCGACTGGCCGTCTATGAAGCCATTCGTCTGGCCAGCGAGGTTCAGGGGTGGGGTGCGGGTGAAGGTGAGCCCCATGAAGGCATGCGCCGCCTCATCGCCAACCTGCTGATCAACAACCTGTCGCAAATCGAATACGTCGCCGATGTGTACGGCGGCCGCTACCCCGACATCGGCCACGCCGAACGCTTTATCAGCGTGGGCGATGGTTTCGAAGAAGTGCAGATGCGCAACGTCGCTTACTACGCTCACCTGCAAACCCTGGAGGAAGGCGTGGCGGACATGGACGTTGGCATCAGGATTTTCAGGGGCCTCAACGTCAAGCGTGGCCTGCCGGTGCCTGTGGCGATTCACTACCGCTACGACGCCCGCGTACCGGGCTCCCGCGATCGCTCCATCGCCAAAGCGAAGCGGGTAAGGGACGCCATCGTCCGGCGTTACGCGGATCTGGATCGGCAGGGACTGTTGTATTGCCACCTTTCGGTGCGCGACCTGCCCACCGGCAGCGTCATCGAAACCGTGGAGGAAGGATTATGAAAATCATGCAGGTTGAAAAAACGCTGGTGTCTACCAACCGCATCGCTGAACTGGGCCACCGTCCCTTGCTGGTGGTGCGAGAGAAAGCCGGTGGTACGCCGATGGTGGCCATCGATGCCATTGGCTGTGTGCCCGGTGACTGGGTGATTTGCGTCGGCTCATCGGCAGCAAGAGAAGCGGCGGGCAGCAAGTCATTTCCTTCGGACCTGACCATCGTCGGCATCATTGATCGCTGGTCCGCGGAGCAGGGGAGCTGAAATGGAAATCATGCGGGTTGAAGACGAATTAGTGACCACGCGGCGGGTTCCGGGGCTGAAGAAAATGTCCCTGCGGGTTCTGTCCGATGGCAAAGGCAAGCTCAATGTGGCTTGTGATCCGGTGGGTGTTCCGATCGGCAAATGGGTTTTTACTTCGAGCGGTTCCGCGGCTCGTTACGCAACGGGTGATGGAACGGTTCTGACGGACCTTACCATCGCTGGAATTATTGACTTTTGGGACCCCGAAGACCGGGGCATTGGAAACGAAGGAGCTTAGAAATGGCTGATGTGACGGGCATAGCCCTTGGCATGATTGAAACACGCGGTCTGGTGCCCGCCATTGAGGCGGCTGATGCCATGACCAAAGCCGCCGAAGTTCGGCTGGTAGGTCGGCAGTTTGTCGGTGGCGGTTACGTCACCGTCATGGTTCGCGGTGAAACGGGTGCGGTGAACGCCGCCGTTCGAGCCGGTGCGGACGCCTGTGAACGGGTGGGTGACGGAATCGTCGCCGCGCACATCATCGCGCGCGTCCATTCCGAAGTGGAAAGCGTCCTGCCTCAACCGGGCGAGATCGTAGATCAGGCAGCAATTGGTTAAATAAATCAGAGACTTAATGAGTTAGGAGATACAAATATGGCAAATGTAACAGGTATAGCACTGGGTATGATCGAGACGCGAGGTCTGGTTCCGGCAATTGAAGCGGCAGACGCCATGACCAAGGCCGCCGAAGTCAAGCTGGTCGGTCGTCAGTTTGTCGGTGGCGGTTACGTCACCGTGATGGTTCGCGGTGAAACCGGCGCGGTTAACGCCGCGGTGCGAGCGGGTGCGGATGCATGTGAGCGGGTCGGTGACGGTATTGTTGCTGCACACATCATCGCCCGGGTCCACTCCGAGGTGGAGAGCATTCTGCCTACTTCGGACGCCAAATAATTCTACGGTTGGTGGCCATCTTCCCCCTCTTCTGTCTCTGTCCTCTTGCAGCGGAGGGGGGCCTTTTGGTGGCTTGTCCCGGGAATCGTTCCCCACAAACTATGTTAGCGGAGGTTCAAGATGCATTATCCAACCATCGATGCATGCTGGATGATCGAAAGAAATGCCACCGGTCTGACCCGGCGATTTGAGTTTGCATCCTATTCGGATACTCGACGCTTTCTCGATGAACTCGCTGATCTGTCCGAGCGGACAGGTTATTACCCGAATTTGAATTTCAACCGTACCTTGGTGAATGTCAGCATCGAATCCGATAAGGGGAAGCTGCGCCTCACGGACTATGAATTTGCTGCGCAAACCGATGCCTTGCTGGCTGAAAACCTGTCGCAAGAGACTCATCAAAATGGCTGCTGACGATAAACCACAAGAAAAATCAGCCAGCACCGTGGCGCCAACAACAACGCCACAAACGCGAGCGACGGTTAAAGTGACGGACAAGCCTGTCGCTGCCGCTTCCACAACGGATGCGAAACCAAAGCCCGCCACGCCGGCAAAAAAAGAGTCGGCGGTTCCCAGGGTTCCCAAACGCAAGGCGACTCGCCGCATGGCGGTGACGAAAAAAACAGCCAGTAAAAAGCCAGCCAAAGCCACAGGCCGGAGTACACCCGGAGTAAGGCAAGCTTCTCGCCCTCAATCCCAAGTGGCGGTACCGGATCTCAACAGTCCTGAGTATCCCCAGCATCCAGAGCGGATCTGGCCTGATTAGCGCGCACATCTGAGTCACGCGGGAGAGAGGGTTCATGGCAATTCAGCTGGCTGACTATCAGGACATTCTCGACGAGTTGGGCGAGACCGCGAACGAGGTGTTGGAAGCGAACTGGCAGGATGCTGCGCGTGTGTTTTCCCCTCGGGGGCTGGATACCTATTTGAAAGGCGCGGCGGGGCTTAGCTCCCTGGGGCGGGTGACCGATCTGGTGATTTCGTTTATCGAAAGCGCGCCGCAGGTGGCGCGTGAGATCGGTGAACAGGCGGTGTCCGAATTGCTGTCGGCGGCGATTCAGATGTACTCCCGAACCAGTGCTTCGGTGCTGGTGCTGCTGTTTTCCACGTCCCCCACCGCGGCGACGCGTCTGGGTGAGCTGGAACTGTTCCGCGGCTATATCGCTCTGCTCAATAACCTGTTGGCTCAGGCACCGCGCGCGTTGCGGCCCATGCTGGAAAAGCTCGATACGCTGATGGGCTATCTGACGCTGGGTGGCTTGCGTCGCTGGGCGATGTGGGGCGTGTCGGCCTATCGCAATGACTTCGCGGCGCAAACCGCCTACTTCTCGCTGGAAAGCGATGAATCGCAGGCGATGATGAAGAAGGAGCAGCGCGGCGTTTTGTTCGTCGATGTGCAGCGCCGCCTGATCATGTACCTGCGTGCACTCTGGGGGCAGGACTTTTTTCTGCGGCCGACCTCCGGTGATTTTGAGAGTCGGGAAGGCTATCGCCCGTACATCGAACATTTTTACATTCATCTGCCAGACGCCTTCGACGATTTCAAACCTGATGAAGATGCCAGTAATGAGGCCGCTGTTGAAGGCTTGAGCGTATTCCGCGCCTCCGCCGCTCATTCAGCAGCACATATCATGTATTC